>CAZFBC010000065.1:0-12078 GCA_964517245.1 uncultured Eubacteriales bacterium
GGAACCAGTCGTCCGGTTCCCCCCGCTTCGCGGGCCCCCCCTCCACGGACGGGGAACTTCGAGGCAACATCCCTCGCCGCCTCGAGAGAAGATCCCGGAGATGGGAGATGAATCAAAAAAAAAGGGCCGGAGACTCGCGTCCCCGGCCCTTGTCGGGTCGTGCCTTGCGGTCCGGCTTAGAACAGGAACCTGAAGCCGAGACCGGCCTTGTAGTTGTGCTCGAAGGACCGGCCGATCGGAGCGCGGAACTCGAAGAACAGCTGGCCCTTGCTCGTCCACTTGTCGAAGATGTCGAACCCGGCCTGGCCGACGAGGTCGAAGCCGAAGTCGTGGTTCTCGTCCTCGGCCTGGGTGGCGGAGCTCACGCCGACGCCGGTGCCCAGGAAGAAGCTTTCGAAGTGGCCGTTGACGAGGGCCTCGGCCGTGAAGACGGCCTTCCAGGGGTCGCCCTTGAACGGGATGCCGCCGCCGCCGCTCAGGGTGAAGCTCCACTTGTCGGGCGTCAGCCAGGCGAACAGCCCGGCCCGGAGGAATCCGTAGAGGGCGGTGCTCCCGCCGTAGAGCCCGAGGCCGCCGCCGATGTTCCAGAAGAGCTTCTTCTGGGTGACCTCGAAGGTCAGGCGGCAGGGGTCGGAGGCCGGCGACTGGGCGCCGTCGTTGTCGAAGACGGTCGTGTTGATCGTGTAGGTCCCGGCCTTGGTGAAGACCTTCTCCCATGTCCAGGGCTTCCGCGTCGTCACGCAGGTGTCGATGACGTTGCCCTCGGCGTCGAGGAGCTCGAAGACGACCTTGGCGATCTGGCCGTCGGGGTCGCTCGACCCGGAGGCGTCGAAGGTGATGGGCCGTCCGACGTAGTCCTCACAGGGCATGCAGGACGTCCACAGCTTGCAGGTGGGCGGGAAGTTGATGGAGACCTTGCCGTCGCAGGGGTTGGTCGTGGCGATGCCCGCCATGCTGACGGCCACGCCCTTGAAGGAGTATTCGCCGGGCTTGTCGAACTTCGTCTGCCACTTGGGCGAGTCGGGCGTCAGCTCCTGGGTGGCCAGCCGCTGTCCCTGGGCGTCGAAGACCTCGACGGTCATGGACTTGGCGAACTGCGTCCCGCTCATGTCGACCGTGATCGGGTCGTTGGCGTTGGCCCGCTCCGGCGTCACGACGAGGCTGCAGATGGCCGGACGGACGGCGTCCTCGACCTTGTAGCTGAGGGCGATGTTGCCGCATCCCTTGGGAATGACGAACTGGTAGATCTTCCAGTCCTTCTCGACGTCGACGATGAACACCGGGAGCGGGTCCTTGCCGGCCCACTCGATGTTCCGGGCGACCTTGACCTGGTCGCGGGACTTGAACAGCATCCAGGGGAAGGTCTCGCCGACGGGCACGGTCGTGTCCGTCCACTCGGCGGTCTTCATCTGCTCCATGAACGGCTCGTAGAGCTCGGGGTTGCCGGCCAGCTCGAAGCCGACCTTGATGTCGGCCGCGAGGCTCTCGAAGAGCCCCTTCATGGTCGCCGGCGTCGGGTCCTGGCCCTTGACGGTGCCGAACGTATAAAGACCGATCCTCTTGAGCTTGGTGGTCTGGGCGAACGAGATCGCCGTGAACGTGACGAGCGTCATCACGACGAAAAGCACGGCGGCTTTGCGCAATCTCATCGATATCCTCCTGACAGACAAGTAGGGATAGATAAGTTCCATCTGAATTTATATCCAAGGCCGGTCGATTTGTCAAGCCAAATCAAGGAGTTCCCCCGGAGGGGAGGGACGCCGGAAGGGCGGATCCGCCTTGTGGATTCGGGGCCGATTCTGGTATAATGCCGCTTCCTGCAGGAGGACCACCGTGACATCCGTAAGCGAAGACACCGAACTGACCGTCACCACGCCCGACGAGCCCGGCATCTTCGGCCGCGTCCTCGGGACCCTGGCCAACGCCGGCGTCAACGTCAAGGCCCTCTACGCCTATTCCGAGGCCGACCAGGGGCATTTCCACTTCGTCACCTCGGACGCCCGGAAGGCCGAGACGGCCCTGCGGACGCTCGGTTACAAGGTCAAGTCGAAGAAGGTCGTCACGGTCCTCGTCTCCGACCGGATCGGCGCCGGGGCCGAGATCGGGGCCCTGCTCGGCAACGCCGCCGTCGACATCCGCTACTCCTACGGCTCCTCCTCGGGCGAGGGCCGGACCCTGCTCGTCTTCCACACCAGCAACAACCGCAAGGCCCTCGACACCTTGAAGTGATCCGTTTGGGAAAAGCCGTTGACAAGGCGCCGGAGTTGGCATAAAATACCCGCCTTAGAGTTGCATCAAGGAGGCCACCATGGCAAAAGCCGAGCCTAACGTCGTTCCGCTCTGCGACGTGCTTCTCGTCCTTCTCATCATCTTCATGGTCATCACCCCCCTCGTTCAGAAAGGCATAGACGTCAAGCTTCCCGAAACCTCCGACTCCTCCAGCGGCGGCGGCCAGCCCACCGGCCTCATCGTTCTGACCCTCCAGGACGGCGACGCCGTCGAGATCAACGGCATCAAGTACGAGCTCCGCGGCCTCCTCGAGGAGCTCCGCCGGCTCTACAGCACCCGTCAGGACAAGACCATCTTCATCCGCGCCCTGGCCAAGCTGCCCTTCGCCAAGGTCATGGAGGTCATCGACATCGCCCACGGCGCCGGGGTCGAGACCCTCGCCCTCATCCCCGAGTACATCGAGTAGCGATCCCGCGGACCAGCGGGCCCGGTTCGGGCCGATCGCGTCCCGGGAGCTGACCCGTCCTCCGATCTCGTCCGTCCCTTCTTCGATCCGTAGGCGTTTCTCAAAGCGGACGAGCTTCCCGACAGGATGACCCTTCAGCCGGCCCTACCCTTCATTTTTTGAAGAGGACGGCGTCCCGCCTGATGAGAAAGGCGGGATCCTCGACCCCGAAGACCTCCCGGAGGACATCCTGGACGCGCAGGCCCTTGACCGGCGCCGCGGGCATCGCGATGAAAAGACGCCGGCCGCGGAGGGCGAACTCCAGGGCCGCCGCCTCGGGCCGGGACTCCTTCAGACGGGCGACGGACGCCTTGAGGGCCGCCGCGGCCAGCGCGGGCGGTGGCCCGCCGTCGGCGCCGGGCCGGGCCCGCCAGGCCTCGGCGAGCTCCTCGGCCTTCCAGTCGACCGAATAATCCAGCCGCTCCATGGCGTTGAACAGCGAAGGCGCCGAGGTCCCGACGGCCTCGAGCCTCGAGAACCGGATGCCGCGCGGGAGGCTTCTGTTGACCCGGGCCAGGAACTCCCGCTCGTCCATCCGGCGGGCGGAGCGGAACTCGAGGACCTCGCTCAGGGCCTCCGCCCCCAGAGGCAGGGCCGGCCCGTAGGTGAAGTCCATCTTCGGGTGGAAGCCCTGGGTCTTGCGGACCTCGATCCCCGCCCTGCGGAAGCCCCTCTGGACGACGTGGATGAGGTCGATGTGGGAGAGGGTGCGGGCCTTGCCTCTCTTGGAGTAGAATGCCCTGTAGCGGAGGACCTCGTCCGCCGGCTCTCCCGCCGGGCCGGCCGCGGGAGCGAGAGGCTCGATCTTCGAGGGGCGGGCGGGGGCCTTCCAGGCCCGCGTGTCGCACCCCCCGCAGCCGGCGCAGGCCCGCTCGAGACAGCCGGGGGTCCGTTCCCCCCTGAGGGCCGCGTCGAGCTCGCGGAGGAGATGGCCCTTCTTGAGGCCCGTCTCGGCGACGTCCCAGGGCAGGGCCGCTTCCCGGCCGAGCGGCCCCAGGTAATCGCGGCGGTCGACGCCGGCCGCCTCGAAGGCGTCGTTCCAGGCCCGCTCGTCGAGCTTGTCGTCCCAGCCGTCGAACCGGGCTCCCCTTCTCCAGGCCTCAAGAAGGACCCGGCCGAGCCTCCGGTCGCCCCGGGAGAAAACACCCTCGAGGACCGAGGCGGCGACGGAGTGGGTCTTGACCTCGACCGTCCTGTGCCGGCGGAGCTCGGCCCGGACGGAGGCCAGCTTCCCGGCCAGGACGTCCGCGTCGTCCATGCCCAGCCACTGGAACGGCGTGTGCGGCTTGGGGATGAAGGAGGACAGGCTGACGTTGATCCGCGGGGTCGAGCCGAGGACCGCCCGTCCGAGATCGAGGGCGTCGCGGACGAGCCCGACGATCCCGCCGAGGTCCTCCTCCGTCTCCGTCGGCAGGCCGGCCATGAAGTAGAGCTTGACGAGCTTCCAGCCGCCCTCGAAGGCGTAGGTCAGGGCGTCCCGGATCTCGCGGCCGTCGAGCTTCTTGTTGATCACGGCCCGCAGCCGCTCCGTGCCCGCCTCGGGGACCAGGGTGAAGCCGGTCTTGCGGACCCTGAGGATGTTCTCGACGAGGTCGCGCGACAGCCGGCCCGGCCGCAGCGACGAGAGCGACAGCGCGACCTTCTCCCGGGCCAGCTCGTCCATGAGCGCGCCGACGACCTCCTCGAGCCGGGGGTGGTCGCCGACGGAGAGGGCCGTCAGCGAAAGGTCCTCGTAGCCCGTCTGCCGCAGGCTGCGGATGGCCGTCGCGTGGATGACGCCGGCGTCCTTCGGCCGGTGCGGGAAATAGAGGCTGGCCGCCTGGCAGAACCGGCAGTTCTGCGGGCAGCCGCGGGCGGCCTCGACGGCCACCCGGTCGAAGACGACGCGCAGGCTCGGCACGACGATCCGCTCCGGGAAGAACGACCGGGCGAAATCCCTGACGAGCCGCTTGCGCACGGACGCGGGGGCGCCGGGCCCGGGCCTCGGGACGAGCAGCGGCGAGCCCGCCTCGGGAACGGCCTCGTAGAGCGAGGGCACGTAGACGCCCGGGATGCGGGCCAGCTCGCGGAGCCGCGCGCGGCGCGGGACGCCCCGCCGGCGCATGTCGGCGACCGCCCCGACGATCTCCGGGAAGCCCTCCTCCCCGTCGCCAAGGAAGACGAGGTCGAAGAAGTCGGCGACGGGCTCGGGATTGAAGGCCGCCGGGCCGCCGGCCGCGACGAGCGGGTCGCCCTCCCCCCTCTCCGCCGAGAGCAGGGGGATCCCGCCGAGGTCGAGCATGGTCAGGACGTTCGTGTAGTTGAGCTCGTAGAGGAGGGAGAAGCCGACGAGGTCGAAGTCGCGGAGAGGGGTGCCGTTCTCGAGGCTGCCGAGCGGGACGCCGGAGGCCCGCAGCTCGCGCTCGAAGTCGGGCCACGGGGCGAAGACCCGCTCGGCCGCCACGTCCCGCCTCCGGTTGAGCAGGGCGTAGAGGATCTTCTGCCCGAGGTAGGACATGCCGATCTCGTAGACGTCGGGGAAGGCCAGCGCGACCCGGGTCCGGGCGCGGGAGGGGTCCTTGCGGACCTCGTTCCACTCCCCGCCGACGTAGCGCCCCGGTTTCTCGACGCGCGGCAGGATGCGGGCGAGGGGGTCGCGCTCAGACATTGGCGAACCGCCTCATCCTCACGTTCATGACGAGGCCGCAGGCGATGAAGCTCGTGAGGAGCGACGAGCCGCCGTAGCTGAGGAAGGGCAGGGTGATGCCCACGACCGGGAACAGGCCGATGATCATGAGGACGTTGACCAGGAACTGGAAGGCGATGAGCAGCGAGGCCGTGAAGACGATGTAGACGCCGGCCCTGTCGCGGGCCTTGGACACGGACAGGAACATCCGGCCGAGGAGGGCGAGGTAGAGGAGGATGACGACGAAGACGCCCGCGAAGCCCGCCTCCTCGCCGATGACGGAGAAGATGAAATCGGTGTGCCGGGCCGGCAGGAAGCGCAGCTGGCTCTGGGTGCCCTTCTCGAGGCCCTTGCCGGCAAAGCCGCCCGAGCCGATGGCGATCTTGGACTGGATGACCTGGTAGCCCGCGCCCTGCGGGTCGCCGAGCGGATTGATGAGGGTCGTCACGCGCCTCTTCTGGTAGTCTTTGAGGGCCAGGTTCCAGCCGCCGACGCCGGCGGCGAGGGCGGCCAGCAGGATGAGGACGAGGGCCTTTTTCCTCAGCCCGGCCAGGATGAAGGCGCCGCCGATGACGGCCGCGAACGTCATCGCCGTCCCCAGGTCGGGCTGGAGGACGATGAGGAGGAGGGGCGCGGCGGAGACGGCCAGGGCCAGAACGGCCTGCGGCCGCGACAGGAAGGCGCTCTTGTACTCCGCGAAGAGCCGGGCGAAGACGAGGATCATGACGATCTTGGCCAACTCGGAGGGCTGGAGCCGGAGGAGCCCCAGCGTGATCCAGCTCTTCGTCCCGGCCACGAGCCGGGCGAAGACGAGGGTCACGGCGAGGACGGCCGTGATCAGGACGTAGAAATAGGGCGAGAGCGAGACGAAGAACTTGTAGTCGACGGCCACGACGAGGACGAGCGCGGCGAGCGAGACGACGACCCAGGCGAGCTGGCGGACGTAGAAGTTCCCGGGCAGGAAGTGGGACGAGCTGTAGATGAAGACGACCCCGATGAGGCACTGCAGGAGGACGAGGCCGAGGAGGACCCAGTCGATCTCCCGGACGAGCCGCCGGTCGATCATCATGGCCCGTAGAGCTCCCGGAACAGCCCGAAAAGGCGGCCCGCCGGGGGGGCCGCCGTGGCGCCGCCTCCGCCGCCGTATTCGACGAGGACGGTCACCACGATGCGGGGGTCGCGGCGCGGCGCGAAACCGGAGAACCAGGAATGGGTCTTGACCTCCCGCCCGGCCCGGGCCAGCCGTTCCGCGCTCTCGCGGCTCATCGTCTGGGTCGAGCCCGTCTTGCCGCAGACGTCGAACCCGTCGACGCGGGCGCCCTGCCCCGTCCCGCCGTCGTTGACCGACTTCCACATGCCGGCGATGACGCTTTCGAAGGCGGCGGCCGGGAAGGACGGCCCGGAGCCGCCGCCGCCCCCCGTCCCTTCCCCGCTCCCGGCCGCGTCGGCCCTGAGGAGGCGGGGCCGGACCTGGCGGCCCCGGTTGGCGATCCGGGCGGTCATCGCGGCGACCTGGAGCGGCGTCACCTGGAGCTGGCCCTGGCCGATGGCGACGGAGATCGTCTCGCCCGGATACCAGGGCGTCTTCAGGGTCTTTTCCTTCCAGGCCGAGCTGGGGACGAGCCCCTCCTTCTCGCCGACGAGGTCGACTCCGGTCGCCAGGCCCAGGCCCAGCCGTCCGGCGGCGTCGGCGATCGGGTCGATGCCCATCCGTCGGCCGAGCTGGTAGTAATAGATGTTGCAGGAGTTCTTGATCGCGTCGACGAGGCTCATGGCCCCGTGGCCCGGCGCGAACCAGCAGTGCCGGACGGCCCCGTAGATCTCGGTCGCCCCGGAACAGTAGACGGACGTCCCCTCGCCGACGAACCCGAAGCCGAGCCCGCCCAGGCTCATGACCAGCTTGAAGATCGAGCCCGGCGCGTAGAGGCCGCGGATGGCCCGGTTCTCGAGGGGCGACATGGGGTCGCTCATGAGCTGGAGCCACTCGTCCGGCGTGAACCGGGTGATGAAGCGGTTCGGGTCGAAGGTCGGATAGCTGGCCAGGGCCAGGATCTCCCCCGACCGGGGATCGAGAGCCACGACGACGCCCTCCCGGCCTTCGAGGGCCCGCTCGGCCTCGACCTGGAGCCGGCGGTCGAGGGCCAGGACGACGTCCGTGCCCTGGACCGGGAACTGACGCGCCGTCTCGCTGCGGACCCGCCCCAAGCTGTCGACGATCTCGTAGACCTGCCCGTCGGCTCCCCTCAGACGGTCGTCGTACTCCCGTTCGATCCCCGTCTTGCCGACCATCTCCCCCACCCTCACCTTCCGCCCCGCGGCGGCCCGGACCTCCTCGGGCGTCCGTTCCTGGAGATAGCCGAGCACGTGGGCCGCCAGGGTCCCCCCGGGGTATCGCCGCTGCGGCTCCGACTCGACGACGAGCTCGGGGAACTCGAGACGCCGGCTCTCGATGGGCGCGACGTCGATCGCGCTCAACCCGTCCTGGATGACGATGGGCTCGAACGGCTGGAGGTCCCTGTGCAGCTCGACGCGGGACCGCAGCGTGGGCTCGTCGATCCCGAGGAGCCGGCTGACCGCGGCGTAGGAGGCGTCCGGGTCCTTGACGTTCTCGCGGACGAGCGAGACCTTGAACGCGGCCCCGTTGTCGGCCAGGATCTCCAGGTTCCGGTCCCGGATGAGCCCCCGCGGCGAGGCCAGCACGCGCATGCGCGTCCGGTTGGCCTCGGCCAGCTCCTCGTACTTCCGGTGGTCGAGGATCTGGACCTTCCAATAATAGGCGAGGACGAGCAGGGCCAGGACGGCGACGACCAGGAAGGCGGCGCCCGCGCGCCGGCGCACGAGCGTCAGGTCCTCGTAGATCCTGTCTCCGGGCATCATTCGCCTCGGGCGCGTCGCTCCCGGACCCGACGTTCGAGGACGAAGAGAGAGCTGACCAGGACCGCGGTGACCAGGGGCTGGAGGAAGAGAAGGCCGCCGTGCAGGTTCACCGACTCGAGCCGGACGACGGCCGTGATGAGGACCCACAGGACGACCTCGAGCACGGACAGGACCAGCGTGAACAGCGCGTTGCGCACGAACGGCACGACGTCGATGCGCCGGGAGACGTAGCCGGCCCAGAACCCAAGCAGGGTCTTGGTCAGCCCGGCCACGCCGAAGACGCCCAGCGTGAAGGTGTCCTGGACGAGGCCGCACATGGTCCCCAGGAGGGCCCCGAAGACCTCGCCCCGGCGGACCGAGAAGAAGAGGACGACCACGGAAAAGGCGTTGAGCACGACGAGCAGGGCCGGGCCGGCCGCGCCGGCGAGGGCATAGGCGGCCACGCCGGCGAGCGTCGCCGCCAGGGCCGTGAGGAGGTCCTTGAAGACGGTCTCCCTCACGGCGCGTCTCCGGGCCCCCGGGTCAGGACGGCGACGACGTCGATGCTGTTGAACCGGAAGAGCGGCGCGACGACGATGCGGCGGAAGATCGGCGAGGCGTCGTCCGGCTTCAGGCTCTGGATGGAGCCGGCCCGGATGCCCGGGGGGTAGATCTTGTCGTAGCCCGTGGTCAGGAGCTCCTCGCCCGGCCGGCCGCCGAGGACCGAGGCCAGGACGTAGCGCAGGTCGCAGACGGGACCGGACTGCCCGGCCATGGAGCCCGTCAGCCCGTCGATCGCGGAGACGACGCTGACGCTGCTGTCCTTGTCCGTGACGAGCTGGACCATGGACTCCTTCAGGCTGACCGGCTCGATCGTCCGCCCGACCAGAGCGCCGAAGCGGTCGCAGACGGCCATGTCCTTGGCGACCCCGTCGAGCCGGCCCTTGTCGATGACGATCGACTGGAAGGGGTTGGCGCTGTCGACGCCGATGACCCGGGCCGCGAGGACCGTGCCGCGGAACCCGGCCAGGCTCTCGCGCAGCTGGGCCTCGGAGCGGTAGAGCGCCAGCCGGTCCTGGAGGAAGCGGACGTCCTGGCTGAGGAGGAAGTTCTCCTCCCTGAGCCCGAGGTTCTCGCCCCGGACGCGCCGCAGGTCGAAGTAGCCCGTCCAGAGCGACCCCAGGCCGCGGACGGCGCCCGCGACGGCCCGCTGGACGGGCGAGAAGACGAAGAAGACGCCCCGCTCGAAGAGCGACTTCTCGGCGCCGAGAGGCACCTGGACGGAGATGAGCAGGAGGTGGAAGACCGTCAGTCCGGCCAGGACGAAGGCGCTTCTTCGCTTCTCCCAGAAGGGCATGGCACCTCTCCCGCGCCGGCGCGGCCCGAACCTCAGATGAGGGAGATCTTCTTCAGCAGCTCGAGGTCGTCGAGCATCTTGCCCGCCCCGAGGACGACGGTGGTCAGCGGGTCCTCGGTGATGAAGACGGGCAGCTGGGTCTCCTCGCGGATGCGCTTGTCCAGGCTCTTGAGGAGGGCGCCGCCGCCGGTCAGGATGATGCCCCGGTCGATGATGTCCGCCGAGAGCTCGGGCGGCGTCCGCTCCAGGGCGATGCGGATGGCGTTGACGATGGCGGCCACGGTCTCCTCGATGGACTCGCGGATCTCCTGGTCGTCGACGACGATCGTCCGCGGGATGCCCTCGCGCAGGTCCCGCCCCTTGATCTCCATGGTGATCGGCTCGTCGAGGGGATAGGCCGACCCGATCTGCATCTTGACGATCTCGGCGGTCCGCTCGCCGATGAGGAGGTTGTACTTCTTCTTGAGGTAGTGGATGACGGCGTCGTCCATCTCGTTGCCGGCGACCCGGATGCTGTGGTTGAAGACGATGCCGTCGAGGGAGATGACGGCGATGTCGGTCGTGCCGCCGCCGATGTCGACGATCATGTTCCCGGTCGGCTCGGAGATGGGCAGGTCGGCCCCGATCGCCGCCGACATGGGCTGCTCGATGAGGTAGACCTCCGAGGCCTTGGCCCGCATGGCCACGTCCTTGACGGCCCGGCGCTCGACCTGGGTGATGCCGGTCGGGATGCCGATGACGATCCTCGGCCGGAGGAGGAAGCCGCGGTTGTTCATGGCCTTCTTGATGAAGTAGTCGAGCATCTTCTCGGCGATCTCGAAGTCGGCGATGACGCCGTCGCGCATGGGCTTGATGGCCATGACGCTCGTCGGCGTCTTGCCCAGCATCTCCTTGGCCCGCCCGCCCACGGCCTCGACCTTGCCCGTCGACTTGTTGACGACGACGATCGAGGGCTCCTGGACGATGATGCCCTTGCCCTTGAGGAAGACCAGGGTGTTGGCCGTCCCCAGGTCGATGGCCAGGTCGCAGAACAGCCTGTCTTTCATCCAGCTGATAAGGCTCATGTCGCTTTGCTCTCCGTTGGGGGCATTTTTAGCACATTTCGCCCCCCGAAGCAAATCCGTCCCGCCGGGGCGCGCTTCCGGCTTGACTTTGCGTCCGCATTTCACATAAAAAGAAGGGACCATCCGGTCCATCTGAAGAAAGGAGCGCGAGTTGAGCCATCAACCCTACGTCCCCGAGAAGACAGACATGAAGGAGTTCACGCTTCGGGCCGTCCTCATCGGCTTGATCATGACGGTCATCCTCGGCGCGGCCAACGCCTACCTCGGCCTGCGGGCGGGCATGACCATCGCCGCCACCTACCCCGCCGCGGTCATCGGCATGGCCGTCCTGCGCATCATGAGAGGCTCCATCCTCGAGGAAAACATCGCCCGGACCGTGGGCTCGATCGGCGAGTCCGTCGCCGCGGGCGCCATCTTCACCATCCCGGCCTTCCTCATCTCCGGGGCCTGGCTGAAGTTCAACACCGTCGAGGCCTACTTGAAGTCGTCGGCCCTGATGTTCGTCGGCGGCCTCCTGGGCATCCTGTTCGTCACCTTCCTCCGCCGGGTCATGGTCACCGACCCCGACCTCGTCTTCCCCGAATCGGTCGCCGCGTCGGAGATCCACAAGGCCGGGCAGAAAGGGAGCCAGGGCGCCAAGCATCTCTTTCAGGCCATGGGCCTCGGCGCCCTCTTCTACGCCCTCGGCGTCGTCCAGCTCTTCGCCGCCAGCAAGGACTTCATCATCAGGGTCGGCAAGATCGGGACGAGCTTCGTCCGGCTGGGCGCCGCCAAGGACGCCCCGACGCTCGGCGCGGGCGGCACGGTCGCCGTCTCCGGCCCGGGCATCTACCCGGCCTACATCGGCGTCGGCTACATCATCGGGCCGCGCCTGGCCGCCCTCAACTTCGCCGGCGGCGTCCTGGCCTGGGGCCTCTTCGCCCCCCTGCTGATGTTCTTCCTCGGGCCCCAGCTCATCCCGACGTTCTACGGACCGGGCGTCGCCGCGGCCGACGTCAGCTGGATCGACATGGTCACCGACGTCTGGAAGTTCATCATCCGGCCGATCGCCGTCGGCGGCATGCTCGTCGGCGCCGGCTATACCCTCTACCGGATGAGGAAGAACCTGGCCGCGGGCATCAAGCGCTCGCTCGGCGACGTCAAGAAGGCCGCCGGCCAGGCCGAAACCACGTCCCGCATCGAGAAAGACCTCAACATCAAGGTCGTCCTGTCCGGGCTGGCGGCGACGTTCGTCCTCATGATCTTCGTCTACAAGGTCTTCGCCGGGACATGGCCCC
The DNA here is from genome assembly GCA_964517245.1 of uncultured Eubacteriales bacterium. Lineage (GTDB taxonomy): Bacteria > Acidobacteriota > Aminicenantia > Aminicenantales > Saccharicenantaceae > RBG-16-66-30. The sequence goes on from CAZFBC010000065.1 coordinate 11,954, forward strand.
CCGCCATCCTGGCCGCGGTGGTCATGGCCGTCGCCGGCTTTTTCTTCGCCGCCGTCTCCGGCAACCTCGTCGGGACGATCGGCTCGTCCAACAATCCCATTTCGGGCCTGACCCTCTCGACCCTG
>CAZFBC010000066.1:0-12038 GCA_964517245.1 uncultured Eubacteriales bacterium
TGTCGACCTTGGTCAGGCGGCTGGTCGCGCCCGTGTCGAACAGGAACGCGGCCGCCAGCGTCGTCTTCCCGGACGAGCCGTGCCCGATGAGGGCGATATTGCGGATCTTGTCGACCGTATAGTCTTTCATCCTCGAGCCTCCTGGGAATCTCGGCGGGAACGAAGGGCTATTCTACCCAAAAACGACCGTTTCCTCAAGCGGATTTTCGCAATTTTCCCCTTGCCTGCCCCTCCCCCTCGGATTACAATGGATCGCAGGAGGGTGGTTTTTCCCCAGCCTTCACCCTAATCTTCCGCCAAGGAGGAACACATGACGCGTCACGGTCGGATCCTCGGCGCGGCCCTGTGCCTGGCCGTTCTTCTGTCCCTGCCCGGCGAAGGCCGCTCCCAAGAGGGCGAGATCCCGGCGAGCCTGAAAGCCGGCGTTACGCAGGCGCTTGGAGTCGACGGCAAGATCGCCATCGAATACAGCCGGCCGGGCGTCAAGGGCCGAAAGATCTGGGGCGATCTCGTGCCCTACGGCCTGGCTCCCGGGAACGAGTATTCCGATAACAAGCCCTTCCCCTGGAGAGCCGGCGCGAACGAGAACACGACCTTCGAATCCAACAAAGACCTGCTGATCGAGGGGAAGCCGCTGCCCGCCGGGAAGTACGGCCTGCACATGATACCCGGCGAGAAGGACTGGGTCGTCATCTTCAGCAAGAACAGCTCCGCCTGGGGCAGCTTCGCCTACAAGCAGGAGGAGGACGCCCTCCGGGTCACGGTCAAGCCGGCCAAAGCTCCCGGCCAGGAGTGGCTGGCCTACGGATTCGACGCTCTCGCGGGGACGTCGGCGACCGCCTATCTGCACTGGGAAGAGCTGAAGGTCCCCTTCAGGATCGAGCTGGCCCGATAATCGCCGGAAGAGAGTTGAGCGGCGGCCCCGACGACCCGGCGGGATCGCCGGCCGTTCTCGTCGAGAGCGGGCGACGATGCTGATCCCGACCGAAAAGATCCCCCGTCTCCCGCGGCTGGCCGGGGTCTATTGGCGCGATCCCCGAGAGGTGGTCGAGTTCTACGACGGCGACTTCCGGGACATCGGGTCCTTCCGGCGCCAGGCCCGAAGGGTCCGGTCGCGTTCCCTCCCCCGGGAAGAGGTGGCCGCCGTGCTGCGCGAGCAGAACGAGAGCTACGGTTGCGGCCGGGAGACCGCCGACGCCATCGGGAAGATCGCCCGGGAGGGGGCCTGCGCCGTGGTCACGGGACAGCAGGTCGGCCTGTTCTCCGGGCCCCTCTACACGATCTACAAGGCCTTGACCGCCGTCAAGCTCGCCGACAGCCTGAACAGGCGCCGTCTCGGGAGCTTCGTTCCGGTCTTCTGGCTGGCTTCGGACGACCACGACCTGGCGGAAGCGGACCGCATCTCCCTGCTGGACAAGGACCATCGGCCGGAACAGATCCGATGCCCGATCGCTTCTCCCCAAGGCAAGACGCCCGTTTCGGATCTGACCCTGCCCCCGGACATCGCCGACGGCCTCGAACATCTCGAGAGCTCGACCCGGGACTCGGAATTCAAGCGCGATGTCCTCGCCCGCCTGGGCGAATGCTACAAGCCCGGCCGTCCCTTGGCCGAGGCCTTCGCCCGCTGGATGGCCCGGCTGTTCGAAGGCCGGGGGTTGATCTTGATCGACGCCGCCGATCCCCGTTTGAAGGAGCTGGGGAGCGGCGTGTTCCGCCGGGAGATCGAGGGCGCCTCACCCTCGACCCGGGCGGCCCTGGCCTCGACCCTGAGGCTCCGGCGCGTCGGATACGATCCGCAAGTGCGCCTCCGTGAGGGGGTCCTCAATCTCTATTATTACGCCGATGGGTGCAGGCGTTCCATCCGGCGGAGCGACGGCGCCTTCGTCATCGAGGGCCTGCCGCCTCCGGTCCCGGCAGAAGAGCTCCTGGAGCGAGCGCGGCGGAAGCCTCACGCGTTCAGTCCGAACGTGCTTCTCCGTCCGATCTATCAGGATGCCCTCCTGCCGACGGTCGCTTATGTCGGCGGCCCGGGGGAGATCGCCTATTTCGCCCAGATGAAAGGCGTTTACGAGGCGTTCGATCTCCCGATGCCGGTCATCTACCCGCGGATCAGCGCGACGATCGTCGAACAGAGCGTCGGGCGCGTCTTGACCAAATTCGGTCTGAGCGTCCCCGACCTCTGGCGCGACCCGGCCGGGCTCGGCGGGGACGCGTCGAAAAAGCCCGTCCCCGGGTCCCTCGTCGGGGCCCTGCGGCTTCTCCGCGACCGCATCGAGCGGGACTTCGAGTCCTTGGAGCGGGAGGCCGTGGATCTCGACGCCGCATTGAGGCCCTCCGTCGCCCTGGCCAGGGGGAAGATCGTCCGCCAATTGGCGTTCCTGGAGAAGAGGGCCGAGCAGGCGGCCGCCCGGCGGGACGAGACCGCGGTCCGGCAGCTCCGCAAGGCCGCCGCCTGTCTCTTTCCGAACGGACAGCTGCAGGAAAGGGCCCTCAACATCGTGCCCTTTCTGATCAAGTACGGCTTCGACTTCATGGAGACGCTCGGCCGGGGCCTCGTCATCGACGAGCCGGGCCATCAGGCGCTCTTCATCCGATAGACGTCCGCTCGTCAAGGAGGTCGACATGGAACTGGACGCTCTGGCCTTCGGGGCGCACGCCGACGACGTCGAGCTGGGCTGCGGCGGCACGCTGATCAAGCTGGCGGGCCTGGGCCACAGGACCGGGGTCGTCGTCCTGACCCGGGGGGAGATGGGTACCCGGGGCAGCGCCAGGATCCGGGCCCGGGAGTTCGCGGATGCGGCCGGGATCATGGGGCTGTCGGCGCATCAGATGCTGGACATCCCCGACGCGAAGGTCGAGACGAGCTGGGAGAACAAGCTCGAGATCATCCGGGCCCTGCGCGCCCACAGACCAAAGATCGTCTTCGCCCCCTATTGGGTCGACCGCCATCCGGACCACGAACAGGCGTCGCTGCTCGTCCGCCAGGCCTCGTATCTCGCGGGACTGAAGAACCTGGAGACGGGGCAGACGCCCTTCCGGCCCCGCAGGGTCATTTATTACCCGGGCCGGTTCGAGTTCGCGCCGTCTTTCATCGTCGACATTTCCGCTTCCCAGGCGCGGAAGATGAGGGCGGTCAGGGCCTATCGGTCCCAGTTCCGGCGTCCGGCGCGGGCCGGGTCCGCGGAGGACGGCACCTTCATCGGCCGGCCCGATTTCCTGGCCGTCATCGAGGCCAGGGACCGGCATTGCGGCGCCGCCGTCGGCGTGAGATACGGCGAGCCTTTTCTCGTCCGGGAGGCCATCCGGCTGAACGATCCCTTCGATTTCTTCGGAGCGGAGGATCCGTGAGCACGGCCGCGGGGCGAGGCCGGCCGGCCCGGTCTCGAGGAGGGACTTGCCCATGAAGATCGGCATGGTCTGCTATCCGACCCACGGGGGAAGCGGCGTCGTCGCCTCGGAGCTGGCGATCGGACTGGCGAAAAAGGGCCACGAGATCCACATCGTCAGCTACGCGCCGCCCTTTCGCCTGAGCGCCTTTCATCCGAACATCTTCATCCACGAGGTCGCTGTGTCCTCCTATCCCCTGTTCAAGTACCCCCCCTACGAGCTCGGGCTGGCCACCCTGCTGGCGGAGCTGTCTGAAGCCCACGGCATCGACGTCATCCACGCCCATTACGCGGTCCCCCACGCCGCCAGCGCGTATCTGGCCGGGCAGATCCTGGGGCCCTCGCGGCCGCGAACCCTGACCACGCTGCACGGCACGGACATCACCCTGGTCGGGGCCGACCCGTCGTTCCACCGCGTCGTCAAGTTCGCCATCGAGAAGTCCGACGGCGTGACCGCGGTCTCCCGCTATCTCAAGGACCGCACCGTCGAGGAATTCGACATCCGGCGGGAGATCCGGGTCATCCCCAATTTCGTCGAGACCGACCGGCCGGCCCGGCATCCCTGCCCGGGCCCGAGAGAGGCCTTCGCCCCGCGGAACGAGAAGATCCTGATGCACGCCTCCAATTTCCGTCCGCTGAAAAGGATCGGGGACGTCGTGCGCGTCTTCGCCCGGGTCCGGGACGAGGTCCCGGCCAAGCTCCTGCTCGTCGGCGACGGGCCCGAGCGGATCTTCATCCGGCAGCTGGTCCGGGAGCTGAAGCTCGGGGCCGATGTCGTCTTCCTCGGAGAGCAGGACCACCTGGAGCCCCTCTTCTCCTGCACGGACCTGTTCCTGCTGCCCAGCGAGCAGGAGAGCTTCGGGCTCTCGGCTCTCGAAGCCATGAATTGCGGCGTTCCGGTGATCGCCACCGCGGTCGGCGGCCTGCCCGAGGTCGTCGTTCCCGGAGAGACGGGCTACCTGTTCCCCGTGGGCGACGTCGGGAACATGGCGGCCGCGGCCGTCGGCCTCCTGAGCGATCCGGACCGGCACGGGCTCATGAAAACACGGGCTCGGGAACGGGCCGAGCGCTTCTTCAGCGCCGACAAGATCATCCCCCAGTACGAGGCCATGTACGAGGAGCTCCTGGGGCGGTAGGCCGTGAGGGCTCTCGACTGGATCCTCCTCAGCGCGTTCCTGGCCTTCGTCGCCGTCCGCGGTATCCGGAAAACGAGGGGGAAGACGGACATCCGGGGCTACTTCATGGTGAACCGGTCGACCCCCTGGACCGTCATGGCGGTCTCCATCATGGCGACCCAAGCCAGCGCCATCACCTTCCTCTCCACTCCCGGACAGGCCTACGTGGACGGGATGCGGTTCATCCAGTTCTATTTCGGGCTGCCCCTGGCCATGATCGTCCTTTCGGTCGCGGCCGTTCCGATCTACCACAAGCTCCGGGTGTTTACGGCCTACGAGTTCCTGGAACAGCGCTTCGACCTCAAGAATCGCGTCCTGGGGAGCGTCCTGTTCCTCGTCCAGCGCGGCCTGGCGGCCGGCTTTACGATCCTCGCCCCGGCCCTGATCCTCTCCGTCATCCTCGGCTGGGATTTCCGGTTGACGGTCCTCCTGACGGGCGGCCTGGCCATCCTCTACACCGCCTGGGGCGGGACGGAAGCCGTCAACAGGACCCAGATTCTGCAGCTCGCCGTCGCCATGGCCGGGATGGTCGCGGTCCTCTTCATGGTCTTCCATCGTCTGCCGCCGGACATCTCTCTTTCCGGCGCGCTCCAGGTGGCCGGCAAGTTCGGTAAGCTGACCGCCGTCGATCTCGCGTTCGACTGGAAGAACCGTTACACCCTCTGGTCGGGCCTCATCGGAGGCGGCTTCCTGGCCCTGTCCTACTTCGGGACAGACCAGACCCAGGTCCAGCGCTACCTGACGGGACGTTCGATCGCCCAGAGCCGACTGGCGCTCCTGGCCAACGGCGCGGTCAAGATCCCGATGCAGTTCGTCGTCCTCTTCGTCGGGGCCATGATCTTCGTATTCTACCAGTTCGCCACCCCGCCGTTGTTCTTCAATCCGGTCGAGACCGCCCAGGTCAGGGAGAGCGCGTACGGGGAGGCCTACGCGAAGCTGGAAGCGGACTACGACCGCCTGTACCGGGAGAAGCAGTCGCACATCCGGGACATGCTGGCCGCCATCGAGAGCCGGGAGGACGAAGGCCTGGCCGGCGCGCTCCGCGAGCTGCGGCGGACCGGGGAAGCGGAGCTCGGCATCCGTCGGGAGGCGGTCCGGCTCATCAAACGGAACGACCCGCTGGCCGAGACCAACGACACGAACTTCATCTTCCTGAGCTTCGCGACCCGCTTCCTGCCGACCGGTCTGCTCGGGCTTGTCCTGGCGGCCATCCTATCGGCCTCGATGTCCTCGTCGGCCGCCGAGCTTAACGCCTTGGCCTCGGTCACGGTCGTCGACATCTATAAACGCCTCGTCCGGCGGGACGCTTCCGAAAGGCGCCTGCTCGCCGCCTCGAAGCTGGCCACGGTCTTCTGGGGACTGTACGCCGTCGCCTTCGCCCAATTCGCCAACCATCTCGGCTCCCTCATCGAGGCGGTCAACATCATGGGATCGCTGTTCTACGGCACGATCCTGGGGATCTTCCTGATCGCCTTCTTCCTCAAGGGCATCGGGGGCACCGCCACGTTCGTCGCCGCCATCGTCGCCGAGCTGGCCGTGCTGGCCTGCTACTTCTTCACGGACATCCCCTACCTGTGGTTCAACGTCATCGGCTGCGCGGTCGTCGTTGCCCTGGCCGCCGTCCTGAACCCCCTCTGGCCCAAGCCCCCTTTGACACCTCCGGCCTTAGGTGATAACCTCCCGGTCGAAAGCGGGAGCAAGCCGCATCATGCGTTGCCCGATCTGCCGGTTCGATAATCCCGAGGGCACCTCGTTCTGCGGGAAGTGCGGGACGAAATACGGCGCCGCCGGCCCGGTCTCCCTGACGAGGACCGTCGAAACGCCCGCCGCCGCATTTCCGCGGGGCCACGTCTTCGCCGGCCGCTACGAGATCGTCGAGGAGCTGGGACGCGGCGGCATGGGCATCGTCTACAAGGCCGTCGACAACAAGCTCAAGCGCACCGTCGCCCTCAAGTTCCTGCCCGTCGAATGGACGTACGATCCGCTGGCCAAAGAGCGGTTCAACCGGGAGGCCCAGGCCGCCGCCGCGCTCGACCACCCCAACATCTGCACCGTCTTCGAGATCGACGAGGCCGAGGGCAGGATGTTCATCTCCATGGCCTTCATCGAGGGCGAAAGCCTGAAGAGCCGGATCGATCGGGGCCCCCTGGGCATCGACGAGGCTCTGGGCTTCAGCCTGCAGATCGCCGAGGGGCTGAAGGAAGCGCACAAGAAAGGCATCGTTCACCGGGACATCAAGAGCGCCAACATCATGGTCACGGGAGACGACCAGGCCAAGATCATGGATTTCGGATTGGCCCGGGTGAGCGGGGGCGCCTTGCTGACCAAGGAAGGGATGACGGTGGGCACGATCGCCTACATGTCCCCCGAGCAGGCGCGCGGCGAGACCGTCGATCACCGCGCCGACATCTGGTCGCTGGGCGTGGTCCTCTACGAGATGCTCAGCGGCCGGCTGCCTTTCCGCGGCGAGCACGATCAGACCGTCATCTTCTCCATCCTGAAGGATCCGCCGCTGCCGCTCACGGATGTCCGGCCGGACGTCCCCCCGCCCATGGAGCACGTCGTGGGCAAGGCCCTGGAGAAGGACCCCGGTCGAAGATACCAGTCCGTCGAAGAGCTGATCGACGACCTCAAGTCCCTGGCCGCCGGGATCGAGCCGGAGAAGATCCGGGCCAGGCGAAGGAAGGCCCGTCTCGCCCGGTGGAGGAAAACCGTCACGGTCGCCGGGCTGGCGGGCCTGCTCGTCGTGACCGGTATCGTGGCCGTCGGACTGCTCACGAGGCCTCCCAAAGCCATCGCCTCCATCGCCGTGCTCCCGCTCGAGAACCTCTCGGGGGACCCGCAGCAGGAGTATTTCTCCGACGGCATCCACGAGGCGCTGATCACCAATCTCGCCCAGCTCGGCGGCCTGAAGCGGGTGATCGCCCGCAGCTCGGCCATGCGCTTCAAGGGGCTCAAGACGCCTCTCTCCCAGATCGCCCAGGAGTTGCGGGTCGAAGGCCTGATCACGGGCGCCGTCTTGCGCTCGGGAGACCGGGTGCGTGTGACCGCCCAGCTCATCGACCCGAAGAGCGGAGTCCAGATCTGGGCGCAAAGCTACGAACGGGACCTCCGCGACGTCCTCTCTCTCCAAAACGACATCGTATCGGCGATCACCCGCGAGGTGAACGTGCGGCTCACGCCGCAGGAGGTGACGCGCCTGGCCAGCGCCCGCCAGGTCGATCCCGAGGCCTATGACGCCTATCTCCAAGGCCAGTTCCATCTGCATAAGCTCAGCAAGCAGAGCATCGACACGGCGCTCCGTTACTTCACTCTGGCCCTGGAGAAGGACCCGGAGTACGCCCCCGCCCATGCCGGGATCGCGCATGTGTGGGGCGGTTACAAGCAGCAAGGATTCATGTCCGACGAAGAGGCCACGCCGAAGCAGAAAGCGGCCGCGCTGAAGGCCCTGCAATTGGACAGCACGCTGGCCGAAGTCCATTACATGCTGGCCGGCGTGAACACCTGGACGGATTGGGACTGGCCGGGCGCGGAGCGGGAATTCCGCCGGGCCATCGAGCTCAATCCCAACGATCCGTTCTTCCGCGTCTATTACTCGCACTTCCTGAACTACATGGGCCGCCCGAAGGAAGCGGCGCTTCAGGCCGAGCGGGCGCTGGAGCTGGACCCCCTCAATACCCTGGTCCAGGGCATTTACGCGATGTACCTGATGCAGGTCCGGCGGTACGATGACGCCGTTCCGTTCCTCCTCGATCTCCTCGGCCAGGAGCCGGACAATGCCATCGCCCTCTCGACGCTCCGGTCCGCCTACCATATGAAGCGCATGTACCCGGAAGCGCTGGAGATCTGGAAGAGCTCCTACGCCGCGAGGGGCGACCAGGAAGCCGTCGAAGCTCTGGAACTCGGGTTCGCGGAGGGGGGGTATCGGGGCGCGCTCCGCCGGGTCGCCGAGACCTTGGTCGAGCGTTCACGGACCAGGTTCGTGACGCCCTGGCAGATCGCGACGCTCTACACCCGGGCCGGCCTGAACAAAGAAGCGATCGACTGGCTGGAGAAAGCCTACCAGGCGCATGACCAGAATATGCCGTACATCAGCGTGGACCCGGTCTTCGACGACCTCCGGAGCGAGCCCCGATTCCAGGAGCTCCTGGGCCGCATGAACTTCCCGCGATGACGTGGGGCATGTCCCCGCTTCAAAGCTTCAGCTCTCGTTCGATGACCGCCTCCAGATCGGGCGGCAGGGGCGAGGCGAAGGTCAGGCGCTCCTCCGTCGCCGGGTGCAGGAACGACAGGGTGTGGGCGTGGAGAAAGATGCGCGGGAACTCGCGGGGCTCCTTCTTGCGGCCGTAGACGGGGTCGCCGACGACGGGGTAGCCGGCCGCGGCCAGGTGGACCCGGATCTGGTGGGTCCGGCCGGTCACCGGCCGGACCTCGAGGAGGGTCGTGTCCTTGAAGGTCCGCTGGACCTGGAAGAAGGTCTCGGCCCTCTTGGGGCTCCGGGCCCGCACCGACATCCTCGCCCCCTCCTTCGGGTGGCGGCCGAGCGGCAGGCTGATCCGCCCCTCCGAGGCCGTGATCCGCCCCCAGGCCAGGGCCAGGTAGGTCTTCCAGACGACGCGGCGCCGGAACTGGTCCTGGAGCGAGGTGAAGGCCCGCGGCGTCCGGGCCACGACCATGACGCCCGAGGTGTCCTGGTCGAGGCGGTGGACGAGGCCCGGCCGCTCCTCGGAGCCGACGAGAACGACCTCGGGGAAGTGATGGATGAGGGCGTTGACCAGGGTCCCCGACGGGTGCCCCGGGCCGGGGTGGACCACGAGGTTGGCCTGCTTGTCGATGACGATGACGTCGGCGTCCATCCAGACGACCTTGAGGGGGATGTTCTGGGGGACGAGCGGACCCGCGGGCTCGGGCGGCTCGTACTCGACGCGGACGCGGTCGCCGGCCTTGAGCCTGTAGCCCGCCTTGCGGGCGAAGGAGCCGACGCGCACACCGCCGTCGTCGATGACCTTACGGACCTGGCTCCGGCTCAGGCCGGGGAGGCGCTCGGCCAGGAAGACGTCGAGCCTCGCCCCGTCGTCCGGGCCCGCCTCGACGGTGAGATCAATCCTGGGCACGCTTGCGCCGCCTCAGGACGACGGCCAGGACGGCACCCCCGATGAGGCCGAGGAGGCAGAACAGCTGGGGGTAGGACAGGCTGGAGAAGGCCGTTGCTCCCTTGATGAAATAAACGCTTTCTTCGTGGTCGCCGCGGAAATACTCGGTGAAGAACCGGATGACCGAGTAGTTGAGGATGTAGAGGGCGAAGACCTGGCCGTCGAACCTCTTCTTTTTCAGAACGAGGAAAAGGACCGCGAAGTTGAGGAAGTTGAGGGCCGCCTCGTAGAGCTGGACCGGATGGATGGGGTCGTGGAGGCGGACGCCGGTCAGCTCGGCGGCGTACTCGTTCTTGAAGACGACCGCCCAGGGCGCCGCGCAGTCGTTCCCGAAGCAGCAGCCCGCGCTGAAGCAGCCGATCCGGCCGAAGCCGTGGCCCATGGCCAGGGCCGGCGCGATGACGTCGGCCGTCGCCCAGGTCGGGATCCTCTTGCGGCGGAAGTACCACAGGGCGAAGATCAGGCCGAAGGTCAGGCCGCCCTGGAACACGCCGCCCGACCGGGCCAGGGAGAAGAGGTCCCGGGGATTGGCTATATAATGCGGGAAATTCCAGACCAAAAGGATGAGCTTGGCGCCGAGGAGCGAGACGATGATGGTGTAGAACGCGGCGTCCATGATCCTGTTGGCGTCGAGCCCGCTCTTCTTCGCCTGGACGTAGATGAACCAGAGGCCCAGGGCGACGCCGACCGCCATCATGAAGCCGTAGGTGTGGACGGTCAGGGGTCCGATCTTCACGAGGATGGGGAGCATGCGGGTTTCCTCCTGATCAGGGTGACGATCATCAGGCCGGCGCCGATGGAGATGCAGGAATCCGCGACGTTGAAGAACGGCCAGTGGGCGGTGCCGACGTAGAAGTCGAGGAAGTCGATGACGTGGCCGCGGACGAGGCGGTCGAACTGGTTGCCGAGCGCGCCGGCGGCGATCAGGGCCAGGGCCAGCCTCATCAGCCTGTCCGAGGCCGGCGTCTTGAAGAAGTACCAGACGACCAGGCCCAGTGCGGCCAGCGAGGCCGCCGTCAGCAGGGCGAAGACGAGCGGGCTCCCGGCCTGGGAGAAGGTGCCGAAGATGGCGCCTTTGTTGTGGACGCGGGTGATGTTGAAGAACCCCGGGACGACGGCGACCGACTCGTGGAGGCCGACCGTCCGGGCGACGAGGTTCTTGGTCGCCTGGTCGAGCGCGACCAGGGCCGCGACGAGGACCAGGTAAGCGCGGGACGCCTTCATGACCCGGCCTCCTCGACGGCCCCGGCGCAACGGGCGCAGAAGGCCGGGTGCCGGGGGCTCGCGCCGACCGTGGCCGAGTAGCACCAGCAGCGCTCGCACTTCCCGCCCTCGGCCCGGGCGACCTCGACCGCGAGCTCCCCGTCCCCCGCCCCGGCTTCGACCGCGACCTGCGAGACGATGAAGAGCGCGGCCAGGTCGTCGCGCCGGGCCTCGAGGAAGGCGGCCTCGGCGGCCGGGGCCCGGAGCGCGACCCGGGCCTCGAGGGAGTTGCCGATGAGCTTGGCCTCGCGGGCCTTCTCGAGCTCCTTGAGGACCTTCTCGCGGACGGCCAGCAGGCGCTCCATGTCCCCGGCGAACCCGGGCTGGCCGGCGCCCAGCCAGTCCCGGCCCTCCGGGAACTCGCCCAGGTGGACCGACGGGTCCTTGCCCTCGAAGGCGGGGACGTGGGCCCAGGCCTCCTCGGCCGTGAACGACAGGATGGGGGCCATGAGGAGCAGGCTGTCGCGCAGGACCGTGAACATCGCCGTCTGGGCCGAGCGCCGCTCCGGCGCGTTCTTCGCCGAGCAGTAGGCCCGGTCCTTGACGACGTCGAGGTAAAAGGCGCTGAGGTCGACGGTGAAGAAGTCGAGGACGTCGTGCAGGATGGGGTGGAACTCGTAGTCCCCGTAGGCCCGGACGACGCGGGCCCGGACCTCCTCGAAGCGGTGGAGGATCCAGCGGTCGAGGTCGAGGAGCGCGTCGGCGGCCACGGCGTCCTTCGCGGGGTCGAAGTCGGAGACGTTGCCGAGCAGGAAGCGCCAGGTGTTGCGGATCTTGCGGTAGGCCTCGACGAGCCGCTGCTCGATCTCCGGGCCGAAGCGGGCGTCCTCCTTGTAGTTGAGCATGGCCGCCCAGAGCCGGACGATCTCGGCCCCGGAGCGCTTGATCACCTCGCCGGGGTCGATGACGTTGCCCATGGACTTCGACATGGCCCTCCCCTGCTCGTCGAGGACGAAGCCGTGGGTGACGCAGGTCCGGAAGGGGCTGCCGCCCTTGGCCCCGACGCCGATGAGGAGCGAGCTCTGGAACCAGCCGCGGTGCTGGTCGTGGCCCTCGATGTA
>CAZFBC010000067.1:0-12011 GCA_964517245.1 uncultured Eubacteriales bacterium
TCCGGGTCAGCAGGAGCTTCTTGTTGTCGATGAGCTTCTGCTTGGCCAGGACGTCGAGCAGCTCTTCGATGGCCTCGACCTTGTCCTTGCTCTTGAGGTCGAAAAGGACCTGGGCGGGTTTGAGGTAATCCGAGAAGTGGGACATGCGCGGGGCGGTTTTTGTCTCCATCACCGCGGGAGTGTAGCACACTGCGGAAAAAAAGCCAATCCCCGCTCCCCCCGCTCCGGGTTGACCGCGGCCGGCCTTTGGCCTAACATGGTCCGGGGCGTCCGTGACGCCGAAGAAAGGAGCGAGCCATGACGAAATCCCATAGATCCGCCGCGATCCTCGCCGCCGCGGCGATCGCCCTCGTCCTCGCGCCGGCCCCCGGCGCCGGCCAGGACCAGGAGGCCCGGGCGGAGCTTCCCGTCCTCGTCACGTCCTGCGGCCAGAGCAACGGGCCGTCGACGGTCAAGGTCGTCTTCCAGCGGGTCAAGCTCCCCTGCGACATCGACCTGCTGGCGACGCCCGAGACCCTCCGGGCCAAGGCCCAGGCGGGCACGCCCTACAAGTCGCTCATCATCACCATGGGGGCCAGCCTCAAGGGGATGGGCGCGGCCGGCATCGAGATCGAGGACGAGCTGGCCCGCGCGGCCGCCCTCATCGCCGAGGCCCGCAAGACGGGGGTCCGGATCATCGGCGCCCACGTCGAGGGCCTGAAGCGGCGCTCCCAGGGCGCGGCCGCCGGCGACACGACCGACGAGCAGTCGATCGACGCCGTCGCTCCCAACTCCGACATCCTCGTCGTGCTGAAGGAGGGGAACGCGGACGGCCGTTTCACCGCGATCTCCCAGGCCAAGAAGATCCCCCTGGTCGAGTACGAGAAGACGATCGACCTCATCCCGGCCCTCGAGAAGCTGTTCGCGAAGTAGGCGCTACTTCTTCCGGACCGTCACCAGGCCGACCTTTTCCTGGACCTCCACCCACTTCTCCACCTCGAGGAGGTCGAGCGGCCCGAACTCGGCCGAGGCGGCGTCGCGGATGTCGAGGATCGAGCGCCGGCCGTCGATGAAGCTCCGCAGCTCCCGCTCGGCGGCCATGATGGACGCGGGCGGTCGGTAGCCGAGCTTGCGGAACTCGTCCCGCAGGGCCCACATGGCCATCGGGCCGCCCATCTTCTCCGTCCGGACGGGCACGAGCCCGGCCAGCCGGACCTCGTCCCCCGTCGGGGCCCGCTTCCCGGGCTTGACGCCCAGGCTCCGGCAGCGCGAGGCGTAGGTGTCCTCGACCGCCTTGAGGTGGGCGGCCCGGACGGCCTCCAGGCCGGCCAGCCGGCCGGCGAGCACGCCCTCGGCGCCGGGGTCGCCGCGGATGAAGAATCGGACCGAGGCCAGGGTCTCCCTTTCCCGGATAAACCCCTGGTCGACGAGCACCCGCGCCTCCCGGGCGGCCGGGTGGACCTCCTCCGCGCCGGCCGCGAGGAGCATCCTCTCGGCCCGGGCCCGGTCGTCCCCGAGCCGTCCGCCCTGGCGCGCGGCGATCTCGGCCATCCTCCGCTCGGCCTCGGCCGGGCCGGCGTTGGCCAGGAAGGCGGCGGCCGCCGCCGAGATCGTCACGACCCGCTTGAGCTGGGTCGCGTCGGACTTGTCGGGCGTGTCTCCGCTCGAGTGGTACCACTGGTCGGGCCAGACGATCATCAGCACCGCGGGGATGCGGACGCCGGCGTCGAGGAAGACGTCGTGGTCGCTGCCGCCCGAATAGCGCTCGACCAGGAAGTAGAAGGGGTCGCGGGAGCCGGTCGGCGCCAGGACCCCGCCCGACCGCCAGCCGCTCTCCTGGGCGTCCCTCTGCGAGTCGCCCATCCACTCGACGAACGAGGCCATGACGTCGTTGAGCCAGCTCGGCAGGGACCAGGGGGTCTGGTTGAGCCTGAAGAAGCTCTGGTTCTTGACGAGGCCCTCGCCGACCATGTCCAGGTTGATGTCGGCGAAGATCCTCTTCCTGATCTCGGGGTTCAACCGGAGGTAGGCCTCCGTTCCGGAGATCTCGGGGACGAAGAGGAAGCGCACGGAGCGCCTGAGCGGCGGAATGGCCCCCTCGGCCGTGAGCTTCTTCAGGACGCGGGCCGTCTCCAGGATGGCCGCCGAGCCGGAGGCGTTGTCGTTGGCGCCCTGCTTGGCCCAGCCCTCGAACAGGTGGGCGGTGAAGACGAGCTCCTCGTCGGGAAGCCCGACCCCCTTGATCAGGGCGACCGTCATCTGGTCCTTGTGGCCCTCGACCTGCCGGGTCTCGGCCGCGGCCCGGACGACGACCTTGACCCCCCGTTCCAGAAGGTCCCGGAGCTCCTGCCCCTGGCGCTCCGAGACCATGAAGCCGAACGTGGCCCGGTCGCCGGACGCCGCGCGGAGGCCGCTCCAGCCGACCTGGTCCCGGTCGAACTCGGGGTGGCTGGAGGCCCAGCCGACGAGGCCCGCGGCGCCGTGCTTCTGGACGCCGAGGGAACGGGCCCGGTCCGGCGGCCCGTTGACGAGCAGGACCTTGCCCTCGACGTCCCGGCCCTCGTAGTCGCTCTCCCGGGTCCCCGGCCCGACGTAGACGAGCTCGGCCGTGACGTCGGTCGTCGCGCTCCCGGAGCAGAGGCAGGCCGGGACCTCGTCGAGGTCGGCGATCTTGCGGAGCTCGGGCTCGACGGTCCAGAGCTCGGCCGATACGGCGTCCCACGTCGCCTCCCCGTCGACGGGGAGGTCGAGGACGAAGGAGTCCTCGAGCCCGTACTCCCGGAGCTTCTCGAGGACGAAGGCGGACTCGAAGTAGCCCGTCCGGTACTCCTCGGGCTCCCGGTTCCTGTTGACGCCGGCCAGGCGGATCTCGTTCTGCAGGGCCGTTTCCCCCGACGCCTCGTTGACGATGGCCCGGAGGACCTCCGGGCGGGCCGGCGCGGGCCGGGCCGGCGTGTCCTGGGCGGCGGACGGCGCGAGCCCGGCCGCGAGCAGGACGGCGGCGAGCGCGGCGGCGATGCGTTTCATGGGAACCTCCTGGAACGGGATGAGCGCACATTGTAAAGGACGGGCCCGCAAAAACCAAGGTTGCATGCTGAGGGGCTCCTTGTGCTAGAATACCGCCGGGACGGGGGGGGGGAGGGATGGCGGAACGAAGGGAGGTCGGGTCATGATCGCTACGGAGACCGCCAAGACGGCCGTTCTCGTCCTCTTCGGCCTCTCGATCCTCTGGATCGTCGTCATCGTCGTCAAGAACGACATGCAGACGATCGTCCGGGCCCTCGTCGTCGCGGCCCTGCTGGGCCTGGCCTACTATTACCTCGGCCAGACCAAGCTCGAGCAGCTGTCCTTCCAGGCCGTCAAGCAGGACCTCTTCCCGCTCAAGGCCCGGGCTTACGTCTTCGAGCGCCGCGAGGGGAACACGGGCGGAAGCCCCTCGACGATGTTCATCTTCCAGGACCCCGGCCCGCCGCTCTCGCTGTCCCTGCAGAAGGGCGGCAAGTACACGGTCATCAAGGACCTCCGGACGGTCAACAGCGTCCTGGAATACCTCCAGCTCCCGCCCGTCGCCGCGGGCGTCCCGGAGCTGGCGGCCCTGACCGGCAAGACCATCGACGCCGACAAGTACCGTTGGGACGACTACGCGCTCGGCGTCCTCCTCATCGAGCGGGGCATCTGCCGCGACATGACCACGACCGAGTCCTTCACCTGCATCGCCCGGATCACGGTCCGGGCCCGGCTGGGCGGGTGAGACGGCGGAGCCGATGAGCGCGACGACCGCCGCCGCCCTGGTCCTAGCGGTCATGGCCGCGGCCTTTGTCGTCGCCAAGCTCCTCAAGGTCTCGACGGAGCTCTCGCTCTTCGCCGCCGCGCTGGCCGGGGCCCTGGCCGCCGGCAACGGCATCCCGGTCCGCCACATCGTCGAGGGCGCCTTCACCTACTTCGACATCGTCCTCATCTTCGTCACCGCGACCCTGTTCATGAACCTGCTCAAGGAGTCGGGGGCGGCGGCGTTCGTGGTCCGGGCCATCCTGCGCCGCTTCCACCGGCGCAAGGCCCCGCTCTTCGTCCTCCTGACCCTGCTCCTCCTCGTCCCGGGCGCCCTGACCGGGGCCGGCAGCGTCACCGTCCTCATCATGGGCGGCCTGGCGGCCACGGTGCTCGCCACCATGGACATCTCCGGGCCCAGGATCACGGCCATCATCTTCGTCATCGCCGGGCTGAGCGCCGCCGCGCCGCCCGTCAACCTCTGGGCCATGCTGACGGCCGCGGGGGTCAACATGCCCTACGTCGGCTTCTTTCTGCCCCTGCTGGTGCCCTGCGTCGTCCTGTCCCTGCTGACCATCTTCATCCTCGGCGCGCGGTCCAAGCCGGTCGACCTGGCCAAGGCCCTGGCCGAGCTGCCCGAGGCCCCGCCGAAGATGAGCTGGCCGAGGGTCGGGACGCCCTTCCTCGTCTTCTTCCTCCTCGTCCTCGCCGGCCGGGTCTTTCCCTTCGACCTGCCCGTCCTCGGCCTGCCGCTGATGTTCGCCGCGGCCGCCGCGGCCGCGCTCCTCCTCTCGCCCGTCCGGGTGAACGTCCTCGTGACGGCGCGCGAGACGGTCCACCAGCTCCTGCCGCTCGTCGGGACCCTGACCTGCGCCGGCATCCTCGTCCAGATCATGGCCCTGACCGGGGTCCGGGGCCTCATCGCCATCACCACGGTGACCCTGCCGGTCACCGTCGTCTTCCTGACGCTGTTCGTCACCCTGCCCGTGTCCGAGGCGGTCCTGATGTGGGGCGCGGCGCCCGTCCTCGGCGTCCCGCTCGTCCTGCTCTTCAATACGATCGGCCTCGACCCCGTCGTCGCCCTGGCCGGCATGAGCGTCATCTGGCCCCTCGGCGACGCCATCCCCCCGACGGCCATCATCGGGCGCCTGACGGCGTCGACGGTCGGCCTGAAGGAGCCGTACGCCAAGTTCCTCCGGCAGTGTCTCGTGCCGGCGGTCCTCATCGCCGTCGCCGGGACCCTGATGGTCGTCTTCAGCAAGAAGCTCTCGTTCCTGGCGGTGTTTTAGATGAACGCGATCGTGACGGTCCTCTACTATCTCCTCACGGCCTGCGTCGCCGCGCTCCTCGTCTGGAACTTCGTCAGGAGGAAGGACTGGCAGGAGGAGGTCCTCTATGTCATCGTCCTCGTCCCCTTCCTCCTGCGCCTGCTGAGGCTCAAATGATCCGCAAGCTCCTCATCGCGGCGCTCGGAGCGGCGCTGGCCGTCCTGTCCGGGCTGAGCTTCTACCGCAGCCGCCGGCTCGCCGAGCCGGTCGTCGCCGGACCGGGCGTCGCCCGGGTGGCCACGCTCGGCGACTACTTCGGGCCGGTCAAGGGCACGGTCAACGACGCCAACGTCTACGTCCTCGAGGGGAAGGAGCCGGGCGGGACGGTCCTGCTCCTCGGCGGCACCCATCCCGAGGAGCCGGCGGGCCGGCTGGCGTCCTGGATCTTCGCCGAGAACGCCGAGCTCGCCCAAGGCCGCCTCCTCGTCGTGCCGACGGCCAACCGGAGCGCCTCCAAGGTGACCCGGGCGGGCGGGGCCTATCCCCCCGACTACACCATCCCCACGGCCTGGGGCGGCCAGACGTTCCGCATGGGCGACCGTTGGTCGAGCCCGCTCGACCAGTGGCCCGACCCGGAGGTCTACCTCCACTACCCGACGCGCCAGGAGCTGGCCTACGTCGACATCCGCAACCTCAACCGGGCCTTCCCCGGTCGGCCGAACGGGACCCTGACCGAGCGGACGTGTTACGCCATCGTCGAGCTCATCCGCCGCGAGAAGGTCGACATCGCCATCGATTTCCACGAGGCCGAGCTGCAGTACCCCGTCATCAGCGCCATCGTCGCCCACGAGAAGGGCGCCGACCTCGCCGCCGCGGCGTCGATGTTCATCAGCAGCATGGAGGGCTTCGCCATCGGCGTCGAGAACTCGCCCCAGGCCCTGCGCGGCCTGTCCCACCGCGAGCTCGGCGACGCCACCGACGCCATCTCGCTGCTGCTCGAGGCCCCCCAGCCGTTCCTCGACGCGACCCGCGGCCGGACCGACCGGGCGCTCCTGCTCACCGGCAAGGACGAGTTCGTCGTCCGGGCCGGCCGGCGCGGGCTTCTGTTCGAGAAGATCGACGAGAACGGCTGGCCCATCGACGTCCGCGTCGGCCGCCACACTTCGACCGTCCTCCAGATCCTCGAGATCTGGTCGGGCGACTTCCCGGAAAAGGGGGTCGTCGTCTCGGGCGTGCCGCGCTACACGGAGGTCGTCGAAAAAGGGACGGGGGCGTTCCTCAAGGACCCGAAGACGGCCGATCCCGCCAGGGTCTTCTTCGAGTAACAGCGAGAAGACCCCCCATCGCCAGGATGAAGGCGGCGTGGAGCGCCGCGGCGGGGGCCGTCCGGGCCGCAAGGCGGCGGCGGAGCGGGGCTTCGCCGGGCGCGGGCAGGGGCCTCGGGTCCCAGGGCAGGCCGTAGCGCTCGCACAGGCCCTTGACGTTGAGCAGGTGGATGACCGGGACGCCGGCGGCGGCCATGGCCTGGACGACGCCGCGGCGGGCGGGCGGCGGCACGGCGACGCCGCGCGCGAGGCCCGGCTCGAGCTCCAGGACGCCGGCGTCCGTGCCGATGTTGGCGGTGCTGCCGCCGATGTTGACGAAGGCCTTGATCGGCCGTCCCCCCGCGCTCACCCTGTAGAGGGCCAGCCGCGCGGCGACGTTGCGCTCGAGGTCGGGCTCCTCGAGGAACGGGACCCCGTCCGCCCGGATGCGGGACGCCAGGAGCCCGCGCTCCGCGGGGTCCATGTCCAGCCCGACGTCCCCTTCCCCTCCGACGGCCCGGGCGACCGGCCGGACGTCGAGGACGCCGGCGGCGCGCAGGCAGTCCTCCATGTCGGCCCAATGGAAGCCCGGGAGGTTGGCCCCGTACTCCGAGGCCCCGAGCGACGAGATGACCAGCGGTTCGGCGCCCAGGGCCTCGGCCGCCGCGAGCGTCGCGACGATGAGCGCCGGGAACGAGCCCGAGGCGCCGACGGCGAAGGCGTCCCCCCGCCCCACGCCGGCCTCGTCGAGAAGCGACACGACGAGGGCGGCGAAACCCGGGTTCGTCGTCGTCCTTTTCGCCTCGAGGCGGCCGGGCGAGGTCGTGATCGGCGTGCGCTCGGCTCCGATGAGGCCGGTCCCGTTCGGGTCGGAGACGGGGTCGATCGGCAGCCCGCGGCTCTCGCGGCAGTTCCCGAGCGCGGCCGTGGCCCGGGCCATCAGCCGGGACGCATCGGACATGGCCGCCCTCAGGCCCGGAGGCGGCCCGGGCAGGGCTTGGAGGAGACCGACATAGGCGATCGCCAGGGCCCCCGCGAGATAGAGGCGGACATGGGTCCCTTTCGGGGCCGCCCCGGCGCCCGCGGTCCTCACAGGAGGCCCGCCAGCCGGACCGCGGCGAAGGTCAGGGCCGAGACCGCGGCGAGCGAGGCCAGGGTCGGCAGGGGTTTCTGGCGGGCGAGGCTCGAAGCCAGGATGCCGGGAACGACCCAGCCGATGACCCGGAGCTCGACCGGCGCGGCGAAAAGCCCCGGCGCGGCGACGAGCCAGGCCTGTGAAAGCACCGCCCCCGCGAGGACCATCAGGACGAATCGCCGCCGGCCGAAGAGCACGAGGCGGCGGGCGAGCAGCCTGGCGAGGGCCAGGGTCAGCAGGGCGACGGCCAGCGTCGCGGCGACGCGGAGCGGCCGGTCGAGGTAGAGGGCGAAGTAGCCGGCGACGATGAGGCCGCCGGGCGAGACGTCCGTGACCTCGGCCCAGAGGAGGGCCAGCAAGAGGCCGACGAGGAGCGTTTCAACGACCATGGAGCGTGCCCTTTCCGTCCCAGTAGCGGACGACGCGCTCGCCCGCGCCGACGAAATTGCCGAGGCCGACGACGACGGGTTCGCGGGCCGCCGCCGAGAGCGCGACGCCCGTCAGGTCCTCGGGCGAGGCGCCTCCGAAAAAGGAGTAGGCCGTCCCGCCGGCGTTCGGGAGGCGGCGGATCTTCCGCAGGGCCGCCCGGGCCGGCGGGCCGACGAGGACGACGGCGGAGAAGTCGCGGAAAAAGCCCTCGCCGGCCGCCCGGACCCATTGGAGCGTCCGGTCGCCGCGGTCCTCGCGCAGGCTGAGGATCCCGACGAGCGGCCGACCGGCCCGCGGGACCAGGGCCAGGGCCGCGGCCAGAGCTGCGGCGGAGGATTCCGGGTCGTTGGCGGCGAAGGCCCCGACGCAGACCGCCGGGCGGGGCGGGGCGCCGAACTCGCCGCGCCAGACGCGCAGGCTCCCCGCGTCGGCCGCGGCGCCGGCCATGCCCCGCAGGGCCGTCTCCCCGTCGACGCCGAGCGAATCGAGGACGGCCAGGGCCAGCCGGACGTTGGGCTCGAACGCCCCGAACGGCGGCCGGGCGCTCCCACCCGGGCCGCCGTCCGCGGCCTCGCGGACGACCGCACGGAGCCTTGCTCCCATCCGCGAGGCCGCGGCCTCGAGCTCGGGCCGGACCTCCTCGGCCGGGACGAAGATCTCGCACCCCTCCGTAAAAGCCGAGGCCAGGGCGCGGGCGACGTCCTCCTTGCGCGGGCCCATGTCGTCGAGGTGGTCGAGGCGGACGTTGGTCAGGGCCAGCGTCCCGGGCCTGAGGATGGCCCGCGCTTCGGTCGCCAGGCACTCCGGGCCGATGCTCATCATCTCGGCGACAAGCGTGTCCGCCCCCGTCCTCGCCGCCAGCGCGACCAGCCCGGCCTGCTCGCGGATCGAGGCCGGGCCGGCCCGGACGATCTCGCGCTCCGAGCCGTCCGGGAGGATCAGCACGGGCTTCGAGCCCGTGGTCTTGGCCAGGACCCGCGCGCCCGAGGCCCGCAGCCCGGCCGCGACGAGCCGGGTGACCCCGGATTTCCCCCTCGTCCCGGTGACGGCGACGCGCCGCGGCACGCGCCGAAGGGCCCGGTCCAGGCGGACGCGCTCGACGGCGAGATAGAGGAGGAGGGCGCCCAGGCAGACGGTCAGAACGAGAAGCTCGCGCGTGGCCGGTCTCTCCGCCCGTCCGCCGCCGGGCTACTTGCCGATGAGCGCGTCGATGTCCTTCTGGTACTGGTCGGGATCGACGACGCCGAAGGTCACGGTCCGGTTGTACTCTTCGAGATCGCCCAGGTAGCGGCTGCCCGAGCCCTGGACCTGCTGGATCCTCCACTGGTTGGGCTGGCGGTAGACGAACACGTACTGGATGAAGTACCTGTCGAAGTTGTAGGTCCAGATCTCGGCCCGGTTGGCCGCGACGTCCTCGTTGGTGCGGTCGGTCGGCTGGCGGAAATCGTTGGGCAGGCCGACCGTGCCCCAGCTGTTGTTCTGGTCGACGTCGATCGAGACCGGGTTGCCGTTGAGGAGGTAGACCCGGGCCCGGTCGTTGTTCCACGGCTGCTTCTTGTTCTCCTGCCAGAAGGTCTTCTTGACGTACTCCAGCCGGGCCGCGAAAGCCGCCCGGGCGTCCGAGGTCCGGGAGGCCCAGAAGATCTCCTGGAAGCTCTTGCGGGCCTCGACGGACATGTCCCGGTAGGCCTTCCGCTCGAAGTCCTGCATGATGATGTAGTGCTGGGTGTACCAGGTGTCCTTCCTCGGGATGGCCCCGAAGCCGCGCGGGGCCAGGGCCAGGGCCGAGGCGAAGAGGACGCCCGCGGCTATGAGGACCCTTGTCCTGTGTCTATCTCTCATGATCGACCTCCCCGAAAGAGAAGCGTTCCACTTTCAGTATAGGCCCCGGGCGCGGGTCCGTCAACACGCCTCTCCGGCGCGGTTTGACAGGAGCGGTTGACGCGATTAGAATGGGGGGCGGGAAGGGTGTCGGAGCATCATCGCGCCTGGAGGGCCCATGTCACGACTCCGCTCTTTCCGAGCCACGGGGTGTCGCGCGGTCTTCGCGCTGTTCGTCCTCGGCCTCTTCGGCCTCGCGGCCTCACCTTCCCGTCCCGCCCCGGCGCCCCCCGCCGGCCCGGAAGGCCAGGACCTGGCCAAGCCCATCCAGCACGAGGTCTCCGTCGTCCTCAAGCTCGTCCAGGTCTACGTCACGGACAAGAAGGGCCGGCCGGTCGAGGACCTCGAGATCGGCGACTTCTCGGTCACCGACAACGGCCAGCCGGTCGTCCTGACCGACTTCGAGAAGCACACCCTCCGGGCACCGGCGGATGAGGCCGGCGGCCCCGAAGCCGGGGCGGAGCGGGCCCCGGCCGCCGTCCCGGCGGCGCCGCCGGCGACGCGGAAGTTCTTCCTCTTCTTCGACTTCGCCTTCAACAGCGGCCGCGGCCTGACCAAGGCCCGGACGGCCGCCCTCCACTTCCTCGACACCAAGGTCGGCCCCGACGACGAGGTCGGCGTCCTCACCTACTCCATGTTCAAGGGCGTCCGCGTCCACGAGTACCTGACCCGGGACCACGCCAAGATCCGCGAGGTCGTCGACGGCATCGGCACCAAGGACATCGCCGGCCGGGCCAGCGAGATCGAGCTCCAGTACTGGCTCATGGCCCAGGAGCCCTTGCCAAACGCCGGGGTGTCGGCCGAGGGGTCCGACAGCCCCGGCCCGCCGACCGCCGCCGGCAACAGCGAGAGGGCGCGCGAGGAGAGCAAGCGCATCGTCCAGACGTTCATCCTCCGCCTGACCGACCTGGCCAAGGCCCTCCGGTACGTCCCGGGACACAAGCACTTCCTCTACTTCTCGACCGGGGTGCCGAGCTCGATCATCTACGGCGGCCAATCGGGCAGCCCCTCGGCCGGCGCGGGCCGGTCGAAGTTCGACGCCGGCGACCGCGTCCTGAGGACGCAGAACGAGACGATGTTCAAGGAGTTCGGCGCCTCCAATTGCACCTTCTACGCCTTCGACACCCGCGAGTCGGCCAAGGACGTCGACCTCTTCGCCTACGACCGGATGACCTTCGAGTCGGGCGCGCGGGGCCTGGCGAGCGAGCAGGGCGTCTACCAGGACTCGACCAGCATCTTCCAGGACGAGAAGACGACCGGCCTCAACTCGCTCAAGCGCCTGACCGACATCACCGGGGGCAAGTATTTCTCGAACATCCGGATGTTCGAGAAGAGCCTCGACGAGGTCCGGACACTGACCGGGACCTACTACGTCCTCGGCTATTCCGTCGGCGAGCGCGAGGACGGGAGCTTCCGCGAGGTCAAGGTCGCGGTCGCCCGGCCGGGCTGCGAGGTCCGGGCCCAGGCGGGCTATTTCAGCCCCAAGCCCTTCGCCGAGCTGACCCGCATGGAGAAGGACCTCCACCTCTACGACCTGGCCCTCAACGAGCGGTCGTTCTCCCGGCTCCCCGTGAGCTTCCCCGTGGCCGCGCTGGCCATGCCGGCCGTGGACGGCCCCGGGCTGGCGGTCGTCGCCGCCGTCCCGGGCGAGGTCACGGACAGGTTCTCCGGCGCGAGGGCCGAATACGTCGCCCTCGTCTTCGACGCCGCGAACAACATCCGCAGCGTGCGCCGGGTCGAGACCGACCCGCGGCCGCGGCGGGGCCAGGCCGTCGTCTTCACGGCGGCGGCCGGGCTCGAGCCGGGCGATTACACCTGCCGGCTGGTCATCCGGGACCTCGACACGGGGCAGAGCGCCGTGGGCTCGGCCCGGGCCCCGCTCCCCGAGGCGCAGGCCCGGGGCCTGCGGCTCTGGGCGCCGCTCCTCCTCGGCGACGGGACCGGGGCCGCCTCTCTCGACGCGGGCGCGGCGAAAGGGCGTCCCGTCCCGCCGTGGCGCGAGATCTACGCCTACGACCGGACGAGGCTCGCGCCCGTCGCCGGCGGGGTCACGACGCGGGCCAAGAGGATCTTCGCCGTCGTCCCCTACGCCGTGCCGGGCGCGACCGATCCCGACGTCGTCTTCTCGGTCGGGCTCATCGACGCGGCGACGGGAACGCCCGTGCCCGTCGCGGCCGCGGCGGCGGGAACGGGCTGGCACCCGGTCGCGCCGTCGGTCACGTTGGAGATCCCCCTCGCCGGGCTCGC
>CAZFBC010000068.1:0-1546 GCA_964517245.1 uncultured Eubacteriales bacterium
AGTACAAGGGCACGGTCATCGCCGTCACCCACGACCGCTACTTCCTCGACAACGTCGCCGGCTGGATCCTCGAGCTCGACCGCGGCGAGGGCATCCCCTGGAAGGGCAACTACTCCTCCTGGCTGGAGCAGAAGCGGGCCCGCCTCGCCGTCGAGGAGCGCACCGAGTCCCGCCGCCAGCGCACCCTGGCCCGCGAGCTCGAATGGGTCCGCATGTCGCCCAAGGCCCGCCAGGCCAAGGGCAAGGCCCGCGTCACCGCCTACGAAAATCTCCTCGGCCAGGACTTCGAGCGCTATCGCGACGAGCAGGAGCTGCCCATCCCGCCGGGCCCCCGCCTCGGCGACACCGTCATCGAGCTCGAGGGCGTGACCAAGGCCTACGGCGACCGCGTCCTCTTCGACGGCCTGACGGCCAGCATCCCGCCCGGCTCGATCGTCGGCCTCATCGGCCCCAACGGCGCCGGCAAGACGACCCTCCTCCGGCTGATCACCGGCTCCGAGCGGCCCGACGCCGGGACGGTCCGCCTCGGCGACACGGTCAAGATCGCCTACGCCGACCAGTCCCGCGCCCTCGACCCCGCCAGGACCGTCTACGAGGAGATCTCGGGCGGCCAGGACCTGATCACGGTCGGCGGCAAGGCCCTGAACGCCCGGGCCTACTGCGCCGCGTTCGGCTTCGGCGGCACCGACCAGCAGAAGCCCTGCGCCGCCCTCTCCGGCGGCGAGCGGAACCGCGTCCACATGGCCAAGGCCCTGTCCGAGGGCGGCAACGTCATCCTCCTCGACGAGCCGACCAACGACCTTGACGTCAACACCTTGCGCGCCCTCGAGGACGCCCTGGCCGGGTTCGCCGGCTGCGCCCTGGTCGTCAGCCACGACCGCTGGTTCCTCGACCGCGTCGCCACCCACATCCTGGCCTTCGAGGAGGACGGCTCCACCCACTGGATCTTCGGGAACTACTCGGAGTACCGCGAGGACCTGCGCCGCCGCAAGGGGACCGCCGCCGACCAGCCCCACCGCCTCAAGTACCGGACGCTGAAGCGCTAACCGAGTTGGTTGGGGTCGGACCTCAGCAAAAGAAATAAAAATCAGCCACTTAGATCAGGTTTTTAGATTTCCATCAGTTTGAACTCGGTCCAAAAACGCTGTTTTCGGGCCCGAAAATTAAAACCCCCCGGATGCCCCTCATGCGCCTTTTCGAGGGTTTTCATTTTTGGCCTTAAAAACGTCGATTTTCGGGGTCCCATCAGTTTGGAAAATAGACAAAAACGATCTTAAACCACAGATAAAAAATATGTTGCTGAGGTCCGACCCCAAGTTTGCTTGACAGGGGTTTGCGGCCGAGACTATCATTCCGCCCTCGAACGTTCCTCGCAAAGGAAGGCCCATGAGAAAACGCGCCCTCTTCGCCCTCGCCGTCGCGGCCGTTCTGCTGTCGGCCGCCTCGTCCGCCGTCGCCGTTCCCTGCTCCGCGCCCGGCCCCGCCGCTGCGTCCGCCCAGCGGCCCGCGCCCCCCGCCGTCGACCCCGTCGTCGCCAAGATCGTCG
>CAZFBC010000068.1:1646-11989 GCA_964517245.1 uncultured Eubacteriales bacterium
TCCGCCCAGCGGCCCGCGCCCCCCGCCGTCGACCCCGTCGTCGCCAAGATCGTCGAGCTCGGCACGACCGACAACCGGGTCATGGAGTGGGTCGACACCGCCAGCAACCGCTTCGGCGGCCGCGAGACGGGCACCAACGCCTACAACGACGCCGCCGAATGGGCCGTCTGGCAGTTCCGCCAGTGGGGGCTCGAGGCCGAGCTCGACCCGGCCGGTGAGGTCCCCGTCGGTTTCAACCGCGGCCCGTGGTTCGGCCGGATGATCGCCCCGTCCGCAAAGACCCTCTACTTCGGCACGCCCAGCTATACCGCCGGGACCAAGGGCCTCCAGCGCGGCCACGTCGCCCTCTTGAAGGCCGACCCCTTCTCCATCCCCGGCCGCAACGCGACACCCGAGCAGGTCGAGAAGAAGCGCGCCGCCGTCGAGGCGGCCGTCGCCGAGGTCCGCGCCGCCCCCGACGCCTTCCGGGGCGCCTGGGTCCTCATCCCGGGCGAGAGCACGGGCTTCGCCCGCGACGGCCGGCGCGGCACGCCCGAGTACGCCGACGCCGCGCTCATCCCGCAACTGACCGCCGCCCTCGTCGAAGCGGGGGCCCTGGGCACCGTCCAGGCCTCCAAGACCGACCCGTTCCGCATGCTCGACGGCCACGTCGCGTCCTGGGACAAGCTCCCGGTCCTGCCCGACATCAAGCTGGCCGAGGACCAGTACGCCGAGATCAAGGCCCTCGCCGAGAAGGGCGAGCGCGTCGAGCTCGAGTTCGACATCCGCAACTGGTTCAAGATGGGCCCGGTCAAGTACGCCAGCGTCGTCGCCACGCTCCGCGGGTCCGAATTCCCCGACGAGTACGTCGTCATCGGCGGCCACTTCGACTGCTTCAGCGCGGCGACCGGCGCCATCGACGACGGCTCGGGCTTCTCGCCGGCGATGGAGGCCCTGCGCCTCATCCAGGCCGCCGGCGCCAAGCCCAAGCGCTCGATCGTCGCCATTCTGTTCGCCGCCGAGGAGACGGGCCTTCTCGGATCGCAGGCCTGGGTCAAGAACCGCCCCGGCATCGGCCCGAAGATCTCGATGATGATCAACCGGGACGGCAGCCCGAGCGCCATCACCGGCGCGGCGGTCCCCGAGACCTGGTGGGACGCCTTCCGGAAGATCGCGGCGCCCCTCGCGACGGTCAACCCGAAGTGGCCGTTCAAGCTCGAGCGGGGCCTGCCCCGGGCCGGCGCGACCAGCCCCGGCGGCTCCGACCACACCTCCTTCGAGATGGCGGGCGTGCCGACGCTCCGTTTCACGACGCAGTCGGACTACCCCTACAACCACGCCTGGCACACGCTCCACGACCTCTACAGCGAGATCGCGCCCTACGCCGAGCACCAGAAGCACTCGGCGCTCGTCACCGCGGTCGTGGCCTACGGCGCGGCCAACCTCGACGCGATGCTGCCGCGCGACGGCGTCTACCTCGCCGACGGTCTCTACGCCGAGATCGCGCTCGGGCCCGCCGAGGCGCCCGTCCGGGTCATGACCACGCTCGACTTCGTCAACGCGCCCCTCCAGACGGCCAACTTCGTCCGCATCGTCGAGGGCAAGGGAGGCGTCGCGCGCGGAGGCCCGGGCGCCGGCATGCGGCCCGGCGGCCCCCGGCCGGAGGTCCCGCCGATCGGCAAGGTCGACGTCCGCGACGGCGTCGTCGCCGGGCTCGTCGTCTCCGACGTCCAGAAGTCCGTGGCCGTTCCCGCGTTGCCGCTCGCGGCCAACCCCGCCCTCAGGCACGACGGCCCGGGCGTCCTCGGCGTCTCCGGCCCGAACGCGTTCCACCTCACTCTCCGCAAGCGCGCCGGGCTCGACCGGACGGCCACCGCGATCGGAAGGACGATCGCCGGGCTCGACCTCCTCAAGACCGTCAGGAAGGGCGACGCCGTCCGGTCGATCCGCATCGTCCGGGTGGGCCAGGCCGCCCGCGATTTCAAGACGGACGACGAGGCGTTCGGCAAGCTGCTCGAGGCGGCCCGTTAACTCCTTGGGGTCGGACCTCAGCAACAGTCATAATTATCAGCTAATTAGGCCCGCTCGCCGGACTCGCTTCAGTTTGAGAGCGAGGTAAAAACGACGTTTTTAGCCCCAAAAACGTCGTTTTCGTCCCGTCCCGCCGGCTTTACAGCCAGACGGGCATCGACTATAATTCATCGGTCCGAAGGACTTCACAGTGTCCGCAACGCCCCAGAGCCCGTTCCGCGTCCGCGTCCCCGTCGCCGCGGCCGCCTGCGCGCTGGCCCTCGCGGCCTCCCTCCTGTCCGCCGAAAAAGCCGCCTTCACCCTCGACGATCTCGTGGCCATGGGCCTTTCGCGCAACCCCCGCATCGCCGCCGGGGCCCTCGAAGTGTCGGCCCGGGAGTCGGCCTATCAGGCCTCGCGCCGCCTGCTCAATCCCGAGGTCGAGCTCCGGCTCGGCCGGGCCGAATTCCACGACCTCGACGGCGGCCGCGGGACCTACGGGTTCGCCCTCAGCCAGCCCATCGAGAGCCCGTTCGCGCGCCGCCACCGCATCGGCGTCGGGCGGAGCGCCTGGGAGGAGTCGGGCCACGCCCAGGAGCACCTGGTCGGGGAGGTCCTCTGCGAGATCAAGACCCACGCCTTCGCCCTGCTCCTCCTCCAGGAGAAGGAACGGCTCCTCGAGCGGATCGCCGCCTCGGCCCGGGAGATGGAGCGCATCGTCCGGACGCGGGCCGAGCTCGGCGAGGTCAGGCCCCTCGACGCGGTCAAGCTCCGGGTCGAGGCCCTCAAGGCCGACAAGGAGACGGCCGCCCTGCGGGCTGAAATGGCCATGGCCCGGGAGAGCCTCAACGCCCTCCTGGACAACGGCCTGCCCCGGGATTTCGCCGTGTCCGGCGCGCTCGCCTTCGTCCCGTTCCCGCTCGACGAGGACGCCCTGGTCGAGCGGGCCATGGCCGGGCATCCCCTGGTCCGGGCCGGGCTCGCGCGCCTCGAGCAGAGCCGGAGCCAGGTCCTCTTCGTCAAGGGCCGGCGCTTCCCGGACCTGGCCCTCACGGGCTTCAACGAATCCGGGCTCGACGGCGTCAACAGGGGAGTGGCCGTCAGCCTGGCCGTCCCCCTGTGGAACTTCAAGTCCAAGGAGCTGGCCGAGGCCTCCCTCCTCTCCCAAATGAGCGAGAGGGAGTTCGGCGCGGTCCGGCTGGAGCTGGCCAGGGAGATCCGGGCCTCGGTGCTCCGCATCCGGATGGCCGAGGAGACCCTGTCCATCTTCAGCGCCGCGCTGCTCGACGAGGTTCGCGAGAGCCTCGAGATAGCGGAGGCCGGCTATCGCGAAGGGGAGATATCGCTCCTCGACCTGCTCGACTCCCAGAGGACCTACAACGGCGTCCTGGGCGACTATCACCAGGCGCTTTACGATTGGAACGCGGCGATGGCCGCCCTCGAAAAGGCGGCGGGAGGAGCGATCCGATGACCGGACGGCGCGAACTCTTGTTGCGGATGTCGGCCGCAACGCTGGGGCTGCTGGCCCTGGCGTTCTGCGGCGGCGGGCCCGAGCCCCCGGCGGCCGCCGTCGGGACCGACGCCCACGACGCCGCGACCCCGGCCCCGGCGGCCGGCGGCGAGCCCGAGCATCCCCACCTCCGGCTGCCGCCCGAAAAACAGGCGGCCTGGGGCCTGCGCGTCGGCGAGGTCCGGCGCGAGAGCCTGGCCGGCCGCAGCCTCGCGCCCGGCGTCATGGCCCTCAACGAAAACCGGACCGCCCACGTCTCGTCCTTCGTCCCCGGCCGGATCGCCTCGGTGGCGGCCGACCTGGGCCAGACGGTCCGCAAGGGGCAGACCCTGCTGACCGTCAACTCGCCCGCGTTCGCCCAGGCCCAGGCCGACTTCCTCGAGGCCCGGGCGCGCTACCAGCTCGGCCTGGCCGAGTCGCGCCGGGCCGAGGCGCTGTGGCAGGCCAAGGCCATCGAGGAGAAGGAGCTCCTCCGCCGCCGGGCCGAATACGAGAAGCTGGCCGCCGAGTACGGGGCCCTGGGCTCCAAGCTCCACTCGCTCGGCCTGACCCACGAGGAGATCGACAAGCTCATCGAGAAGTGCCGGCTCGTGGAGACCCAGGAGTACAAGTGCGAGGTGGCCGACCCCCACCTGCCCCTGCTCGCCCCCCTGGCCGGGAGCGTCATCTTCAGGGAGGCGGTCGTCGGCGCCCCGGTCGAGCCCGACGCCGTCCTGTTCACGGTCTCCGACCTCCGGACGCTGTGGGCGCTGCTCGACGTCGCGGAGAAGGACATCCCCCTCGTCGGCGCCGACAGCCGCGTGTCCGTCCGGTCGACGCTCTTCCCCGGCCGCGAGTTCCCGGCCAGGGTCGGCGCCGTCAGCGAGATCGTCGACGAGAAGCTCCGGACCCTGCGCGTCCGCGTCGAGGTCGACAACGGCCTGGGGCTCCTCAAGCCCAACATGTACGTCCAGGGCGTCTTCGAGCACGCCGGGGCGGCCCGGGCCGACGTGCTGGCCGTCCCCGAGGAGGCCGTCCAGACGCTCGACGGCGCGAAGGTCGTCTTCGTCCGGGAGGAGGGCGACCTCTTCGCCGCGCGGGCCGTCCGGCTCGGCGACCTGGTCGGCGACCGGCGTATCGTCCTGGAGGGCCTCGAGGAGGGCGATCAGGTCGTGCTCGAAGGGGCCTTCACCCTGAAGTCGGAGCTTTCGAAATCGGGCTTCGGCCACGTCCATTGACCCGGGCCCGCTCATGATCGAGAAGATCGTCGGCTTTTCGCTGAGACAGAGGGTCTTCGTCGTCCTGGCGGCGCTGGCCGTCGCGGCCCTCGGCGTCGCCGCCTACCGCGGCCTGGCCATCGACGTCTTCCCCGACCCGTCGCCGCCCTTGGTCCAGATCTTCACCGAGGCCCACGGCATGGCCCCCGAGGAGGTCGAGCGGCTCATCTCCTACCCGCTCGAGTCGGCGATGTTCGGGCTGCCGCGGGTCCGGAACATCCGCTCCGTCTCGTCCTACGCCCTGTCGGTCGTCAGCGTCTACTTCGAGGACGGGACCGACATCTACTGGGCCCGACAGCTGGTCAGCCAGAGGATCCCGGAGGCCCGGGACCAGCTCCCGGCGCAGGCGGCCAATCCGGTCCTCGGGCCGGTGGCCACGGGCCTGGGCATGGTCTACCTGTACGTCCTGGAGGGCGAGGGGTACCCGCTCATGGAGCTGCGCACGCTCCAGGACTGGTTGGTCAAGTACGAGCTCAAGTCCGTCCCCGAGGTCTCGCAGGTCCTGAGCATCGGCGGCGAGGTCAAGCAGTTCCAGATCCTCGTCGAGCCGCAGGCGCTCCTCAAGTACGGCCTGACGCTCGCCGAGCTCGCCGACCGGGTGCGCCGGAACAACCAGAACGCCGGTGCGTCGTTCATCACCCGGGGCCGGGAGGAGCTCATCGTCCACAGCGTGGGGCTGGCCCGCAGCGTCGACGACCTGAAGTCCGTCGTCCTGGCCGTGCGGCAGGGGACGCCGGTCCGGCTCGAGGACGTCGCCGAGGTCCGGGTCCTGCCGGCGGTGCGCCGCGGCGCCGCCCTGGCCGACGGCCGGGGCGAGAAGGTCGTGGGCATCGTCCTCAAGCTCTTCGGGTCGAACACGGCCCGGGTCATCGCCGGGCTCGAGGACCGCGTCGACGCGATCAACCGCTCCCTGCCCGCGGGCGTCCGCATCGTCCCGTTCTACAACCAGGGTGCGCTCGTCCGGCAGTGCTTTTCCACGGTCTCGGTCAACCTGGCCGTCGGCGTCGCGCTCGTCGTCCTGGTCCTGGTCCTGTTCATGGGCGACCTCGCGTCCGCGGCCATCGCCGTCCTGTCCCTGCCCTTCTCGCTCCTCTTCTCGTTCATCCTGATGGCGCGGGCCGGGCTGGCGGCCGACCTGATCTCGTTCGGCGGGCTGGCCATCGCCATCGGGCTCATCGCCGACGCGTCGATCATCCTGGTCGAGAGCGTCCACCGCGGGCTCCGGACGGCGGGAGGGGAGGACAGGGGGCGGGCCGTCCTGACGGCCGCCGCGGAGGTGGGCCGGCCGCTCTTCTTCGCCATCCTCATCATCATCCTCGTCTTCCTGCCGGTCTTCACCCTGACCGGGATGGAAGGGATCATGTTCCGGCCCCTGGCCCTGGTCATCTCCTTCGGCCTGGCCGGGTCGCTGCTCTTCGCGCTGCTGGTGGCGCCGGCCCTGGCCTTCCTGTTCATGAGACCGGGCCGGAGGGGCGCGCGGGCGGAGGAGCCGGCCCTCGTCCGCGCGATCAAGAAGGCCTACCTGCCGTTCTTCGCCCTGTGCCGGCGGCACAGGAAGCGGGTCTTCGCGGTGACGGCGCTGGCGTTCGCCGCGGGCCTGGCCGTCTTCCCCTTCCTGGGCCGGGAATACATCCCCTACCTCGAGGAAGGGACCCTGCACCTGCGCGTGACCCACGACCCCAACATCGCCCTGGACGAGGTCGTCCGGCGGACGACGGAGATCGAGCGGGCCCTGGTCGGCGTGCCCGAGGTGACCGGCGTGCTGAGCCGGATCGGCCGGGGCGAGGTGGGCAGCCACGCGCACTTCGTCAACGACGCCGAGGTCCTCGTCCGCCTGAAGCCGGCCCGGAAGTGGAAGGCCTTCCGGGACAAGGGCGAGCTCGTCGAGGAGATCGAGCGCCGCCTCGAGGGCTTTCCGGGGATCAGCCTGGCCGTGACCCAGCCGATCGCCCACAACCTCGACGAGCTCCTGACCGGGGTCAAGGCCGAGCTGGCCGTCAAGGTCTACGGCGAGGACTTCGGGACGCTCGAGAAGCTGGCCGGCGAGATCGTGGAGGTCGTCGGCGGGATCCGGGGCGCCGCGGACGTCCAGGTCGAGCAGTTCACCGGCCAGAACCACCTGCGGATCGACCTCGACCGGCGGGCCATCTCCCGCTACGGGATCGACATCGGCGACATCCAGGACACCGTCGAGGCCGCGGTGGGCGGCGTCACGCTGGGCCAGATCTACGAGGAGCAGAGGCGCTTCGACATCTTTCTCCGCTACCGGCCCGAGTCGCGGAGCGGCGTCCAGGAGCTGCGGGACCTCTACGTGCCGCTGCCGGGCGGGGGGCAGGTGCCGCTGGCCCAGCTGGCGTCGATCGAGGAGGTGGTCGGGCCGAGGGCCATCAGCCGGGAGGGGAACAAGCGCTTCATCACCGTCCAGGCCAACGTCCGCGGCCGCGACATCGGGAGCTTCGTCGCGGAGGCGCGCGAGGCCCTCGGGAAGCGGGTCGCGCCGCCGGCGGGGTATTTCGTCAAGTGGAGCGGGCGGTTCGAGCTGCAGCAGCGGGCGACGCGGCGGCTGGCCCTGATCACGCCGTTGACGCTGGCCCTGGTGGCGCTGCTGCTGTTCACGGTCTTCCGCTCGGGCCGCGAGGTCGTCATCATTCTCGTCAACATCCCGCTGGCCCTGACCGGAGGGATCCTGGCGCTCAAGGTTTCGGGGCTCTACCTGAGCGTCCCGGCGGCCATCGGCTTCATCGCCATCTTCGGGATCGCCCTGGAGGACGGCCTGGTCCTCATGTCGGCCTTCAAGCGGAACATCGACGGGGGCCTGGGCCTGGCCGAGGCCGTCGAGCGCGGCGTCGCGGAGAAGCTGAGGCCGGTCCTGATGACCACGTTCACGACCGTCTTCGGCATCCTGCCCCTGCTCCTGGCCACGGGCCCGGGCGCCGAGCTCCAACGGCCTCTCGCCACGGTCGTCGTCGGCGGCCTGCTGACCTCGACCCTGGTCACCCTGGTCGTCCTCCCCCTCATTTATGAAGTTTTTAAAACTTGGGGTCGGACCTCAGCAACACGATAATTATCAGCAACATAAACCCTAAATAGGGGTCTTTCTTCAGTTTGAATTCATCGTTTTTGGGCCCAAAAACGATGAATTTGCCGGGTACAAATTCTCGCGATCGCTTTTAAATGTTTTTAACGTTTTTGACCCCAAAAATGAGTCAGTATCAGTTTGGGCCATGCTGAAAAACGGACTTATCCTACTCTATTTAAAAGACTTGCTGAGGTCCGACCCCAACTAAAGAACTTTGGTTTCGGTCGTGGGCCGGGGGGCCTTGACCACCAGCACCCGCACCGTCTCGTCCGTGTCGTTGGACAGGCGGTGCAGGATCTTCGCCGGGCTCTCGACCAGGTGGTCGGCCGCGACCGCCCGCTTTTCCTCGCCGATCTCGACGGTCGCCGTGCCGCAGAGCACGTAGAAGAACACGTCGACCGGCGTGATGTGCGGCCTCAGCTTCTCCCCGGGCTGCAGCGTGATGTGCACCGCCGTCGCGTGCTCGGTGTCGTAGATCACGCCCGTCCTGACGTTGTGGATCCTGTTGATCTCCCCGGCCTGTGTCGCGTCGACGATCTTCACGGCCGACCTCACCGGCCCGCCAGCATGGCCTCGACGTCGCCGGCCGGATCGCCGATCGGCCTGATGCCGAACTTCTCGACCAGCACCTTGGCCACGTTCGGCGACAGGAACGCCGGCAGGGTCGGGCCCAGGCGGATGCCCTTGATGCCCAGGGAGAGCAGCGCCAGCAGGACGATGACCGCCTTCTGCTCGTACCAGGCCACGTCGTACGAGACGGGCAGCTTGTTGATGTCGTCGAGCCCCAGCGCGGCCTTCAGCTGCAGCGCCACGTAGGCCAGCGAGTAGGAATCGTTGCACTGCCCGGCGTCGAGCACCCTCGGGATGCCCCCGATGTCGCCCAGCTTCAGCTTGTTGTAGCGGTACTTCGCGCACCCCGCCGTCAGGATGACCGTGTCCTTCGGCAGCTTCGCCGCGACCTCGGCGTAGTACTCGCGCTCCTTGTGGCGCCCGTCGCAGCCGGCCATGACCACGAAGCGCTTGATCGCGCCGGACATCACGGCCGCGATGACCTTCGGGGCGACGCCCATCACGGCGTTGCGGGCGAACCCGCCCCAGATCGTCCCGGTCTCGATCTCCTCCGGCGGCGGGCAGGTCCTGGCCATGGCGACGATCGCCGAGAAGTCCTTCGGCTTCCCGCCCACGCGGTCCGGGATGTGGGTCGCGCCCGGATACCCCGCGCACCCGGTCGTGAACAGCCGGCCCTTGTAGGAGTCCTTCGGCGGCACGATGCAGTTGGTCGTGAACAGCACCGGGCCGTTGAACGTCTCGATCTCCTCCTTCTGACGCCACCAGGAGTTGCCGTAGTTCCCGGCGAAATGCCCGTACTTCTTGAAGGCCGGATAGCTGTTGGCCGGCAGCATCTCGCTGTGGGTGTAGACGTCGACGCCCGTGCCCTCGGTCTGCGCCAGCAGCTCCTCCAGGTCCTTGAGGTCGTGCCCGCTGATCAGGATGCCCGGGTTGCCGCGCACGCCGATCCGGACCTCGGTCGGCTCGGGGTGCCCGTAGGCGTCCGTGTTGGCCTTGTCGAGCAGGGCCATGACGTCGACGCCGTTCCGGCCGCACTCGAGCACCAGCCCGACCAGGTCGTCCGCCGACAGGCCGTCGTCGGTCGTCGCGGCCAGCCCCTTCATCACGAAGTCGACGACGGCCTCGCTCGTCCCGCCGAGCACCAGGGCGTGCTCGCCGTAGGCCGCGATGCCCTTGATACCGTAGGTCAGAAGCTCGCGCAACGACCGCACGTCCTCGTTCGCCGTCGACAGCACGCCGACCTCCGCCGCTTTCTTCGCGTAGTCCGCCGTCCCGCCCGGCGTCCAGGTCGCGGCCTCCGGCAGCCCCTTCCCTCCGCCGTCCCCGAGCCGGCCCCGCAGCGCGTCGCGGACCGCGAGCGCCTCGGCGATCCGGCGCTCGAAGCGGGCCCCGTCGAAGTTGGCGTTGGTGATGGTCATGAACAGGCTCTCGAGCACGAACCGCCCGAGCTCCGGGTCGCGCCCGATCCCCAGGGCCCGGCCCTTCAGGTCGCACGCGGCGACGCCCTTCAGGACGAACACCAGCAGGTCCTGGAGGTTGGCCACCTCGGCCGGCTTCCCGCACATCCCGGCCTTGCCGTTGCAGCCGGCGTTCTTCAGCGTTTCCTGGCATTGGAAGCAGAACATGCTCATGGGGTTCCCTCTCTTCCCTCGTTGTTTGCGGCCGCTCGGATCTCCCATCAGGAGGCGACCTCGATCGCCTTTGATTTTAGCACGCCCCGGGAGGGATTCCTAGGCCCGGCCGCGCCGCCCGCCCGTCCGGCCCCTCTCCGCGTGGACAAGCGCGGTCCGCCTGTGTTACTTTTGGCCCTCTCCCGCCCCCGCCGGCGGCCGCAGTCCGTTATTTAAGGAGGCTGTCCATGACCGACCCCCGAACGAAGGCCGCTCCGCCCGCGGCGCTCGCCCTCCTCCTCGCCGCGTCCTTCCTGCTCGCCGCCCCC
>CAZFBC010000069.1:0-11880 GCA_964517245.1 uncultured Eubacteriales bacterium
ATAAAGGTAACGGCCGGAGCGGGCGAGACGGTCGCCTCTCCCTCCCGCGAGGGGGAGGAGGAAAGTCCGGACTCCGAAGGGCAGGATGGTCGCTAACAGCGACTCCGGGCGACCGGGGGAAAGTGCCACAGAAAACATACCGCCCCTCGGGAAGGGATGACCTTTCCGGGGAGCAAGGGTGAAATGGCGAGGTAAGAGCTCACCGCCCCGGCGGCGACGCCGGGGGCAGGGCAAACCCCATCCGGAGCAAGGCCAAACGAGCCCCGTTTTGGGACGGCCCGTCCCAGGGGGCGGGTCGGCCGCTCGAGCCCCGGGGCAACCCGGGGCCTAGACAAATGACCGTCCCCGTTCGCGCGGGAACAGGATCCGGCTTACGTCCCGCTCCGGCCGTTCTTTCGATCGGCGCCGCCCCGTAACGGCGCCCAAGGAGGCCCCGGCATGCTGCTCTGGCTCGAGTTCCTCGCCGTCACGGCCGTCATCCTGTTCTCGGGGACGAAGCTGACCCGCTACGGCGACATCATCTCCGAGAAAAGCGGCCTCAGCCGCCTCTGGCTGGGCCTGGTCCTCATGGCCGGCGTCACGTCCCTGCCCGAGCTGGCCACGGGGCTGAGCGCCGTCGCCAGGAACCTGCCCGACATCGCCGCCGGCAACATCTTCGGCAGCTGCGTCTTCAACGTCTTCATCCTGGGCTTTCTCGACACCCTGTCGCGCAAGGTCCCCCTGTCCTCCCGGATCAACCAAGCCAACATCCTGTCGGCGGGGATGTCCGTCCTTTTCCTCGGCGGCGTCGCGCTGAGCCTTTTCTTGGGGGACCGGCTTCCCGGCCTGGGCTGGGTCGGGCTGTACACGCCTCTCATCGTCCTCGGCTACCTGGGCACGATGCGCATGGCCTTCAAGTTCGAGAAAAAGCGCCCGCCCTCGCTCTTCGCGCGGGACGACAAGAGGCCCGGGGCCGGGATGACCTTGCGGGCGGCCGTCGCCCGCTACGCCTTCCACGCCGCGGTCGTCGTGGGCGCGGCCGTCTTCCTGCCGGCGATCGCGGACCGGATCGCCGAGACGACCGGGCTCGGCCACACCTTCGTCGGCAACATCTTCGTGGCCCTGACGACCTCGTTCCCCGAGCTGACGGTGGCCATCGCCGCCCTGAGGATCGGGGCCGTGGACATGGCCGTCGGCAACATCTTCGGCAGCAACCTCTTCAACATCGCCATCCTGGCCGTCGAGGATCTGTTCTTTTTCAAGGGGCCCCTGCTGTCCTTCGTGGCGGGCGCGCACATGATCCCCACGCTCCTGGCCATCGGCATGACCGGCCTCGCCATCGCCGGCCTGATCTACAACAGCGAGAAGAAACGGTTCCTGTGGGCCTGGGACTCGTTCGGCATCATCCTGCTGTTCGCCCTCAACCTCACCCTGCTCCTCGCCCTGCGCTGACGGCCGGCGGGACGGTCAGACGGCGAAGCGGAAGTTGATGATGTCGCCGTCGCGCACGGGATAGCCCTTGCCCTCGAGCCGCAGGGTGCCGTCCGTCCGGCAGCGGGCGATGTCGCCGCGGGCGATGAAATGATCGTAAGAGACGACCTCGGCGCGGATGAAACCGCGCTCGATGTCGGAGTGGATGGCGCCGGCCGCCCGGTTGGCGACCGTGCCGTCGCCGACGGTCCAGGCCTTGACCTCGTCGCTGCCGACGGTGAAGAAGGAGATCAGGCCCATCATCCGGTAGGCGGTGGCGATGAGGCGATCGAGGGCCGAGCCGGCGATGCCGAAGTCGGACCTGAAGCCGGCGGCGTCCCGGTCGCCGAGCTGGCGGATCTCCGCCTCGAGCCGGGCCGAGAGACCGACGACGGCCGCGTGTCTCCGGGAGGCCCAGCCGGAGAAGGGCGCCAGGACCTCGGCCTCCGCCCGGATGTCGTCCTCGTCAAGGTTGACGACGGCGACGAGGGGCTTCAGGGTCAGGAAGCGGTAGCCGCGGAGGAGGGCCTCCTCGTCGGGGGAGAGATCGAGCTCGCGGAGGGGGGTCTCGGATTCGAGCGCCGATCGGCACTTCTTGAGGAGCGCGAGCTCCCGGAGGTCGCGGTCGGCCTTTTTGGCGGCGGCCTGCTTGGCCAGCCGGTCGACGCGGCCCTCGACGACGCCCAGGTCGCTCAGCAGCAGCTCCGTCTCGATGACGGACAGGTCCCGCCTGGCTTCGGGGGACTCCAGGGGGTGGGGTACCGCCGGATCGCGGAACGAGCGGACGACGGCGAGAAGGGCGTCGGCCGTCCGCAGCTTGCCCAGGAAGGACTCGCTGAAGGACGTCCGCTTCGGCTCTCCGGCGGGGATCCCCTGGAGCTCGACGAACTCGATCGAGGCCGCCGTCTTCTTCCGGGGCTCGAAGATCCCGGCCAGCCGGTCGAGGCGCGGGTCGGGCACTTTGACCACGGCGACGGGATCGGCCCCCCTGAGAGCGGCGGGCTCCGCCGAGGCCCCGGTCAGGGCCCGGAAGAGAGAGCTCTTGCCCGAGAGGGGCAGGCCGACGATGCAGATCTTCATTCTCGACGTCCTTCGGGGATGGATATCTACGGATAGAGAGAGAAAATTATATCGTATCCGCGGCCGCTTTTCAAGGAGCGTTGACAATCCGCGGCGTTCTGATATAATGACGCCTGTACCGCGGGGTAGAGCAGCCTGGTAGCTCGTCGGGCTCATAACCCGGAGGTCGTTGGTTCAAATCCAACCCCCGCTACCATCCCGACATCACATCCCATCGATAGACGAGGCCGTCGGCCTCTGCGCGCGGCCGCCCGGCTAGTCCGTGCCCACCCCGTCCCAGCAAAAGGTGCAGAGCCGCTCTTTCGGCAGGCCGATGGCCTCGATAAGGTCCTCGAGCCGCTGGTAGCGCAGCGAGGTCAGGCTGAGCGTCCGCGAGATCCATTCGACCATGGCCTCGTATCTCTCCGAGCCGGTCCTGGCGTAGTCCCCGAAGTTCCGGGCCTCGGGACCTTCGAGCGCGGCGATGGCCCGCCGGGCGGCCAAGTCCATCTCCGAGCGCGAGCGGGAGAAATTGAGGTACTTGCACCCGTAGGCGAGCGGGGGGCAGGCGGGCCTCATGTGGACCTCGACGGCCCCGGCGTCGTAGAGGCGCTGGATGGTGTCCTTGAGCTGGGTCCCCCGGACGATCGAGTCCTCGCAGAAGAGGAGCCGGCGCCCCTGGATGATCTCGCGGATGGGGATGAGCTTCATCCGGGCCACCCGGTCGCGGATCTCCTGGTGCTGGGGCATGAAGCTGCGGGCCCAGGTGGGCGTGTACTTGACGAAGGGGCGCCGGAAGGGGACGCCGGCCTCGGCGGCGTAGCCCAGGCCGTGCCCGATGCCTGAATCCGGTATGCCGGCGACGAGGTCGACCTCGACGTCGTCGCTCCGGGCCAGGAGCGCTCCGCAGCGGTTCCTCACGGTCTCGACGTTGACGCCCTCGTAGCTCGAGGCGGGATAGCCGTAATAGACCCAGAGGAACGAGCAGATCTGGAGCTTTTCCCCCGGGGCGACGAGCGTCTCGCACCCGTCGGGCGTCAGGCGGACGATCTCCCCGGGCCCCAGGAAGCGCTCGACCTCGTAGCCGAGGTTGGGAAAGGCGCAGCTCTCGAGGGCGGCGGCCCAGGCCCCCGGCTTCTTCCCGATCACGACCGGCGTCCGCCCGAACCTGTCCCGGGCCGCCAGGACGGCGTCGCCGGTCAGGACGAGGATGGAGCAGGAGCCCCGGATGAGCTCCCACACCTGGCGGATGCCGTCCTCGAAGGTGTCCTTCTGGTTGAGGATCGCGGCCACGAGCTCGGTCGGATTGATCTCGCCGCCGCGCATCTCGGAGAAGTGCAGGCACTTGCCCCGGAAGGCCCGGGCCACGAGCTCGTCGATGTTCTTGATGACGCCGACCGTGGCGATGGAAAAGTTCCCCAGGTGGGAGCGGATGAGGAGGGGCTGGTCCTCGTAGTCGCTGATGACGCCGATGCCCCGCGCGCCGCGGAGCTTGCCGACGTCGTCGCCGAACTTCGACCGGAACTGGGAGTTCTCGATGTTGTGGATGTACCGGACGATGCCCGCCCCGTTGCCGACGGCCAACCCGCCGCGCTTGGTGCCCAGGTGGGAGTGGTAGTCCGTGCCGTAGAACAGGTCCTCGACGATGTCGCCTTTGCCCACCGCTCCGAAAAAGCCGCCCATGAGCGCCTCCTCGCCGTTTGATCGGGCCATCATAACACCGCCGGCCGGAGGTTGCAACGCGCGGACGGGGCGAAAGCCCGGGCGGGGTTGAAGGCCGCGGCGATATCTGTTATACAACTCGTGAGACACTCGAGGAGGGCGACATGTTCAAAGCCGAAACGTACGTCCGAAGGCGCCGGCTCCTGAAGAAGGCGGTCGGGTCGGGGCTGATGATCTTCCTGGCCAACGAGGAAAGCCCCATGAACTACCCGGCCAACACCTACCGCTACCGCCAGGACAGCACGTTCCTGTATTTCTTCGGCCTGGCCTCGCCGGGGCTGGCCGCCGTCCTCGACGCCGACGAGGGCACCGAGACCCTCTACGGCGACGACATCGGCATCGAGGACATCATCTGGATGGGCCACCTGCCGAAGCTCCGGAACCGGGCCCGGGAGGCCGGCCTGCGCCGGGTCGCGCCCCGGGCCGCCTTCGACGAGACCGTCCGCCGGGCCCTGGCCGCCGGCCGGACCGTGCATTACCTCCCACCCTACAGGCACGACAACACGCTCGCCCTGAGCGGGCTGCTCGGCGTCCCGGTCCGGGACCTCAAGGCCGGGGCCTCGGCCGCGCTCATCAGGGCCGCCGTCGACCAGCGCATCCTCAAGTCCGACGAGGAGGTCCTCGAGATCGAGTCCGCCGTGGCGGTCAGCCGGGAGATGTACCTGGCGGCCATGCGGCTGGCCAAGCCGGGCCGCTACGAATACCAGGTCGCCGGGGCCATGGAGGGGATCGCCCTGGCCTACGGCATGCACCTGGCCTTCCCGCCTATCGTCACCGTCAACGGTCAGACCCTGCACATGCACGACCACGGCAACCGGCTGGCCAAGGGCCGGATGCTGGTCATGGACTGCGGCGCGGAAGCGGACAGCGGGTACGCCTCCGACATCACCCGGACCGTGCCCGTGGGCGGCCGCTTCAGCGCCCGCCAGAAGGACATCTACGGGATCGTCCTGGCCGGGCAGACCGCGGCCGTCGCGGCCATGAAGCCCGGGATCAACTTCAAGGACATCCACCTCCAGACGGCCCGGGTCATGGCCGACGGCCTGAGGGACCTAGGCCTGATGAGGGGCGACATGGGGGAGGCGGTGGCCGCGGGCGCCCACGCCCTGTTCTTCCCCCACGGCCTCGGCCACAACCTCGGCCTCGACGTCCACGACATGGAGGACTACGGGGAGAACAACGTCGGCTACGGCGAAAAGGTCGGCCGCAGCGACCAGTTCGGGCTGGCCTACCTGCGCATGGCCCGGGTGCTCCGGCCGGGGCACGTCACGACCGTCGAGCCCGGGATCTACTTCATCCCCGCCCTCTACGCGCTGTGGCGCAAGGAGAAAAAGCACCGGGCCTTCATCGCCTACGACGCCGTCGAGAAGTTCCTCGACTTCGGCGGGGCCCGGATCGAGGACGACGTCCTGGTCACCAAGACCGGCCGGCGGGTCCTCGGGCCGCCCATCCCGAAGACCGTCGCCGAGATCGAAAGGGCCTGCCGGGCTTGAGGATCGCCCTCGTCCAGCAGCGCGCCGGCGAAGACCCGGCCGAGAACCGGGCCCGGGGCGAGGCCGCGTTCCTGGAGGCGGCCAGCCGCGGGGCGGCGCTGGTCGCCTTTGCCGAGCTGGCCTTCACCCGCTTCCATCCGAGGCTCCCCGCCGGGCCGGAGAGCCGGGACCTGGCCGAGACCATCCCGGGGCCCACGACCGACCTGTTCTGCGCCCTGGCCCGGAAGACCGGCGCCGTGGCCATCCTGAACCTGTTCGAGAGGGACGGGGAGCGCACCTACGACTCGTCCCCGGTCATCGACGCCGACGGACGCCTCCTGGGCGTGACCCGCATGGTCCACATCATGGAGGGCCCCGGCTTCCACGAGCGGGGCTACTATCGGCCCGGCGACCGCGACACCTTCGTCCACGCGACGGCGGCGGGCCGGGTCGGCGTGGCCATCTGCTACGACCGCCATTTCCCCGAATACATGCGCGGCCTGCGCCTGGCCGGCGCCGAGCTCGTCGTCGTCCCGCAGGCCGGGATCGCGGGGGAGTGGACCGAGGGCCTCTTCGAGGCCGAGCTCCAGGCAGCCGCCTTCCAGAACGGCTACTGGGCCGCCCTGGTCAACCGGGTCGGGCTTGAGGGCGGGCTCGAGTTCGCGGGCGAGTCGTTCGTGGCCGACCCCGACGGGCGGGTCGTCGCCCGGGCCCCGCGCGGCCGCGACCACATCCTCTACGCGGACTGCGACTTCGCCAGGAACGCGGCCTCCCACGCCGCCCGGCACTTCCTCGCCGACC
The DNA here is from genome assembly GCA_964517245.1 of uncultured Eubacteriales bacterium. Lineage (GTDB taxonomy): Bacteria > Acidobacteriota > Aminicenantia > Aminicenantales > Saccharicenantaceae > RBG-16-66-30. The sequence goes on from CAZFBC010000069.1 coordinate 6,504, forward strand.
GCCGGCCCCCGGTCTACGGCCGCATGGGGCTCGTCGACGACGATCGGAAGGACTCCTGATGCCCAGCTGGTACGTCGTCAACGTCAAGCCCAAGAAGGAGGGCCAGGTCGAGCGGCTCTTCGTCGAGGGCGGCTTCGAGATCTACTGCCCCAAATACCGCCGCGAGCGCCGGGTCGTGCCGTTCTTCCCGGGCTACGCCTTCCTCCGATTCGACTTCCCCGAGCAGTTCCAGATGGTCAAGTACACCCGGGGCGTCAAGCGCGTGGTCGGCACCGACGACGGGCCGACCCCGGTGCCCGACGAGATCGTCCTCGCCATCAGGGAGCGCGAGCGCGACGGTCTCATCGCCTTCGAGAGGTACGGGGAGGAGCCGGCCGTCGGCGACGAGATCGAGGTCGTCGAAGGGCCGCTCAAGGGGCTGAAGGGCATCTTCCGCCGGGAAGTGGGCGAGAGCGAGCGGGTGATGATCCTCCTGAATTACGTCTCCTACCAGGCCCAGCTGCTCATCGAGAAGGGCAAGATCAAGAAAGCCTAGCTACCGGCCGGCCGCCAGCTTGTCGAGAAAGGGCCCGTCCAGGCTTCCCGACGAGAAGAAGACCACCCCGTCCGCCCCGAGGGCCCGGCTGACCGCCATCTGCCCGGCCATGCCGTCGGGAGTGTTCCGGTTGTGGGACGTGCCGATGCCGATGCCGGGACAGACGAGGACGCGCCCCCCGCCGATGGCCACCGCCTCGCGGGCCAGCTTCTCGAAGAGCCGGGCGTCGTTCGTGTAGAGCATCGGGTTGAGCATGTCGACGAGACCCTCGCGGGCCCACGCCGCCCAGTCCTGCCCGATCATGACCCGGGCGCTCACCGGGTCCGGGAAGACGGCGGCGCTGACCTTGACCGGCCGGCCGGCGCCCGCCAGCGCCGCCCGGAGCTCCCGGACGAAGAGGGTCACCCGGTCGGTGTTCCAGCGGAGCCACTCGGTCCAGGCCAGGTTGCCCGTGTCGCGGGCCTTGACCGCGGCCATGTCGATCCCGGTCTCCGCCTTAAAGAGGCGCAGCGTTTCCGGGTCGAAGCTGAAGGCGGGTTCCGCGGGCTCGCAAGGATAGCGGATGTAGTCGAGGTGGATCCAGCCGACGTCGTACTTGCGGACGAGCTCGAGCATCAAACTCGTCTCGTAAGCCCGGACGGCCGGCAGGGCCGGGTTGACCGTCGCGATCATCTCCCGTTGCGGGCTCGAGATCAGCCATTCGGGATGCTCCCGGACCCGGCCGAGAAGGGCTGTTTCGGGGAAGACGCAGAACCAGGGGTGGACGTCCAGGCTCCTCTTCCTCGCCTCGGCCAGGAAGGTCCCGAAGAAATCCCACGTCCAGGCGCCGTCCCGGACGCCGATGTCGCTGGCGTAATAGACGTGCCCGGACGTGTTCTTGACCAGCATGATCAGCGTGTTGATGCCGGAGCGGGCGTACGCGTCCAGGGTCGTCCGCATCTTCGCCAGGGCCGCCGTCTCGTCGGGGCCGAAAAAGCCGGGGTGCATCCAGACGCCGCGCACGGCCGGAGCGGCGTCCGGCCGGGCGGGCCCGGACGAAGCGCCGGGGAGGGCGGCCGCGGCCAGGACGGCGGCCAGGAGCAGGGCGGGCGGGAGCTTGGTTCTCATGGGGCGACCTCCTTCGGAACGGGACCCGGCGGATCTCCCGGTTCTCTATCCTAAAGGGGCCGCCCGGGTCAAAGCCGGACAAGGGTCAATGGCAGGTGCCGCACGACTTGGACGAGCAGCTCGAGCACCCGGCCGAGGAGGCCTTGATGCGGCTCGAGCCGCCGCCGATCCCGAAGCAGGAGATCAGCTTCTGCGGCTCGAGGGCGCCGCACTCGGGACAGGCCACTTCGCCTTCCTTGCCGCCGGTCACCAAATACTCGAAGCGGCGACCGCACTTCTTGCACGCGTACTCGTATAAGGGCATTCGGGCTTATCCCTCCGCGGCCTACTTGACGAGCGCGATCGCCTCGATCTCCACCTTGACGTCGCGGGGCAGCCGGGCCACCTGGACGGCGGCCCGGGCCGGGTTGGGGGCCTTGAAGAACTCGGCGTAGACCGCGTTCATCCTGGCGAAATCGTTCATGTCCTGGAGGAAGACGGTCGTCTTGACCGCGTCGTCGAGGGACGATCCGGCGGCCTCGAGCACGGCCGCGACGTTCTTCAGGACCTGCCGCGTCTGGTCCTCGATCGAACCCGTATTGAGCTGCCCGGTGGCCGGATCGATGGGGATCTGGCCCGAGCAGAAGACGAAGCCGTTGGCGACGATGCCCTGGGAATAGGGGCCGATCGCCTGCGGGGCCTTGTCGGTCTGAACCTGCTTTTTCATGGTGTTGCTCCTTCCGGGGCCGGCGAAAACCCGGGAAGCGAGGGCCCCCAGGGCGCCGGCGACCGCGAGAAATCTCCGCCTGTCCATGCTCCGCGTCCGCTACGCCCGGTCAGGACGAAAGTCCGTCCAGGGCCGCGGTCAGGAACTTCCAGAACCTGGCCACGGAGCCGATGTGGACGTGCTCCTCGGGCGAGTGGGGGTTCTTCATCGTCGGCCCGAACGAGATCATGTCCATGCCGGGGAACTTCTCCCCGATGATGCCGCACTCGAGACCGGCGTGGACGGCGACGACCTCGGCCTCTTTTCCGAAGGTCTCGAGGTAGATCTCCCTCAGCCTCTTGAGGAGGGGGGAGGCCAGGTTGGGCATCCAGCCGGGGTAGCCGTTGTGGAACTCGGCCGACGCCCCGGCCAGGGCGCACACGGACTTGATGACGTCGCGGGTCGCCTCGAGGGCCGAGGCCACCGAGCTCCGCGTGCTGCAGAGGACGCTGAGCTCCTTCCTGGCGGTCCTGACGATGGCCAGGTTGGTCGAGGTCTCGGTCAGCCCGGCGATCTCCGGGTGCATGGCGACGACACCGTGGGGGAGGGCGATGAGGAAATCGACGAGCGCCCGCTGGCAGTCCCTGGTCAGGGCGAAGTCCCGGCCGTCCGCGGGCTCGAGGACGTAGGCCGCGTCGGGCTCGACGGCCTGGTATTCGGTCTTGATCTTGTCGAACGCCCGCACGAAGGCCGTGGTCATCGCGCGCACCTGGACGGGCGGGCAGGCCATCACGGCGACGGCTTCGCGGGGGATGGCGTTGTGCTTGCTGCCGCCCTCGACGCCGATGAGCTCGAGCTTGGCGGCGGCCTGGGCCTGGCCGATCATCCGGGCCAGGAGCTTGATGGCGTTGCCGCGCCCCTGGTTGATGTCGAGGCCGGAATGCCCGCCGCGGAAGCCGCGGAGGTGCAGCCGGTAGAGGTTCTTCGAGGCCGTCTTCTTCCTCTCGAGGGGGAGGACGAGCCGCGAATCGGCGCCTCCGGCGCAGCCGATGGTGAAGGTCCCCTCGTCCTCGCTGTCGAGGTTGAGGAGCATCTTCCCGGCGAGGAAGCCCTTCTGGATCTTGTTGGCCCCGGTCAGCCCGGTCTCCTCGTCCACCGTGAAGAGGAATTCGAGGGGGCCGTGGACGAGCGACTTGTCCTCCATGACGGCCAGGGCGGCGGCCAGGCCGATGCCGTTGTCCGCGCCGAGGGTCGTCCCCTTGGCATAGACCCACTCGCCCCTGATCTCGGCCTCGATGGGGTCCTTCGAGAAGTCGTGGACCGTGTCCGAGTTCTTCTCGCAGACCATGTCGAGATGGCCCTGGAGGATGGCGCCGACGGCGCCCTCGCGCCCGGCCGTCGCCGGCTTGCCGACGACGACGTTGCCGACCTTGTCGCGCTTGCCGGGGAGCCCGAGCGAGGCCGCCGCGGCGAGGACGTAGTCCCCCAGGGCCTTCTCGCTGCCCGAGCAGTGGGGGATGGTCAGGATCTTGGAAAAATGCTTCCACAGAAGCCGGGGATCGAGTTCCGTGAGAGGGGATGGCATGCGGTTCTCCTTCGTGACGGGGATGGCCGGAAAGGTCATGATGCCACAAAAAACCGATGGATTCAAGCCGGCGCCGCGGGTATAATCCGGACGTGAGAGCCCTTCCCCGCACCCTGACCGCCCTTCTCCTGACCCTCGCGGCCTGGGGGCCGCTCGCCGCGAAGGTCCGAGTCGTGGCCACGGTCTTTCCGCTGGGCGAGTTCGCCGCCGCCGTGGCCGGGGGGAGGGCGGAGGTCGAGCTTCTCCTGCCGGCCGGAGCGGGCGTCCACGACTGGCAGCCCCGCCCCGGCGACCTCGCCCGCCTGGCCGAATGCGACCTCCTTCTCTTTATCGGCGCCGGGCTCGAGCCCTGGCTCCCGGACCTCCTCAGGGCCATGCCCGACAGAGGGATGAGGACCCTGGAGGCCGCCGCCGGCCTGGACCTGGCCGGAGCGGGGGAGGAGGGGGAGGATCACGGCGGGACGGGCCACGGGCCGCTCGACCCCCACGTCTGGCTCGATTTCGAGCTCGACGCCGGGATCGTCCGGAGGATCGCCGGCGAGCTCGCCCGGATCGACCCGGACGGGGCGCCCGAGTTCGCCGCCAACGCGGACTCGCTCGTCGCCCGCCTGAGGGCCCTCGACGCGAAGTTCCGCGACGGCCTGGCCGCCTGCCGCGGCAAAACCATCGTCCTCGCCGGTCACGCCGCCTTCGGCTATCTCGCCCGCAGATACGGCCTGGAGCAGATGGCGCTCTACGGCCTCAGCCCGGACGCCAGGCCCCGGCCGAAAGACCTCATGAGAGCGGTCGATCTCTGCCGGGCCCGCGGGATCCGGACGGTCTTTCACGAGAGCTCCGTCCCCCCCGACCTGTCGCGGACCCTGGCCCGAGAGATCGGAGGGAGCGTCCTCGCCCTCCACGCCGGCCACAACCCGAGCCGTGACCAGAGGGCTCGGGGAGCGGGCTTCTTCGAGCTCATGGAGGAGAACCTGAGCAGCCTCCGCGAAGGGCTGGGCTGCCGATGACCCGGGCGGAGCTGATCGTCCTCCGCGGCGTCTCCTTCTCCTACGGCGGGACGCCCGTCCTCCTCGACATCGACCTGACCATCCGGGAGGGCGACTTCCTGGCCGTCATCGGGCCCAACGGGTCCGGCAAGACGACCTTGATCAAGATCGTCCTCGGCCTGCTCGAGCCGGCCGCGGGAACCGTCGAGATCTTCGGCCGGCCGCGCCACGCCTTCACGGACTGGGCCAAGATCGGCTACGTGCCCCAGAAGGCCACCCACATCGACCCCTTCTTCCCGGCCTCGGTCGAGGAGGTCGTCGGCATGGCCCTCCTGGCCAAGCGCGCCTCCAAGGGCGCGGCCCGCGGTACGATCCTCGGGGCCCTGGAGGCCGTCGGGATGGCCGGGTCCGCGAGATCGCCGATCGGACGTCTCTCGGGGGGACAGCAGCAGCGCGTCTTCATCGCCCGGGCCCTCGTCACC
>CAZFBC010000070.1:0-11748 GCA_964517245.1 uncultured Eubacteriales bacterium
GCGCCGTCGCGGTCGAGCCGCAGCCAGCCGACCGTCGTCCAGCGCCGGTGGACGAAGTGCCCGTTCTCGAAGACGAGGCTCTTCAGGAAATCCTCCCTCGACGGGTGGGCCTGCCCGTGCCTGTCCTTGAGCTCCAGGTGCCGGAGGGCCTGCTCGACGCTGTGATACCGGAAGGAATTCTCCGCCGGGTAGGTGCCCGCGCCGGCGACGACGTAAGGCCCGGCGCCGGCGCCGCCCGGGACGAACGGGATCTCGATCTCGGAGACGACGACGACGTGGGCCGGGCGGGCGTCGAGGATGCGCCGCAGGCCGCGGGCCGCGCCGATCGCCGTGAGGTGGAGGCTGTTGGAGGCCACGGCCAGGTCGAAGCCCGCGACGTCGGCGGCGGGGACGTCTTCCCAGGGCGACTCGATGATCCGGTCCTCCTCGACGTCGGCCCCGGCCATCTCGGTCCGCAGGTAGGCCCGCATGACCTCCGACGGCTCCACGATCGTGACCCGGCACCCCGCCCGCATGAGCGGGATGGCCAGGACGCCGCTGCCGCCGCCGATGTCGAGGACGCGCCAGCCCGGACGGACGAGGCCCTCCAGGACGCCCTTGACGCCGCGGTGATAATCCGTGTGCTCGAGCCAGAGCTTGTACCATGGGGCGTACTCGTCCCAGTAGGCGACCTTCCTGATCGCGCGCGGGACGGCGGTCTCGGCTTTGCTCATGCGTCACGTTCCCCGACGGCTCGATCGGGGCAAAAGGGGTCAGTATACGGGGAGGCGGGCGGCAAGTAAAGAGCGCGCCCTCTAGAGCGCTTTCGGCGGGTCCCTTCTCTCGATCCTGATGTTGAGCTGGGCCTGGAGATACTCGAGCGTCGACAGGACCGACCGCTCGAGAACGGCCCGCTCGTTGGCCAGCGTGGCTTCCGCGCCCCCGATGGCCGTCGGGAAACCGGCCCGCACGGCCGCGACGGACCGGAGGCCGGCCAGGACCGGGGCCTCCGCCGAAGGCGGGTCCGCGGGCCGCCGCGGCGGGACGCGGAAGAAGAGGACGAGCGCCACGGCCGCGACGGCGAGAGCGGCCGCGACCGCCGGGACCGGGCGGAGCGCGACGCGACGCGGGCGGAAGCTCCGCGTCCCCCCGGTCGCGCGGGCGGGCCCGGCCGGGCCGGCGGCGAAGACGGCGTCGAGCCGCGCCTCCGGCGCCCGGTCGAGGACGGAGGGGACCTCCGCGGCCAGCCGCTCACCGAGCGACGCCGTGGAACGGGCGAACTCGCGGCAGGCCTCGCACCGCGCGACATGGCGTTCGGCCGGGCCGGGCAGCGGAGCGACGCGGTCCTCGGCCCTCGAGATCAGCCGGCGGATCAACAGGCACATCATGGTCGTCCTCCCTCGTCTCATTCGAGCGGCGCTCCGCTCGCGGCCGCCCGGGCCGCCGGCGCCCCGGACCGCGCTCCCGCGGGACCGGCTCGCTTCATCAGGTTCGCGCGGGCCCTGTGGAGGAGCAGGCGGACGGCCAGCCGACTCCTGCCCAGAGCGCCGGCGATCTCCTCGATGGACATATCCTCGGCGTAGCGCAGCCAGAGCGCCCGGAACTGGCTGCCCGCCAGGGTCCGGGCCTCGTCCCACAGGCCCGCCGCCCCGTCGCGCCCCCCGGGCGCTGCCGCCGGATCGGCCGGCTCTCCGGCCGATGGCCCGTCCAGGCTGACCGTCGCGATCTTCTTCTTTCGGTAGGAGCTGATGGCCAGCCGGGTGGCCGCCGTGTAGAGCCAGGTCGAGAAGCGATAAGCGGGATCGTAGCTCCCGATGTTCCGGTAGATCTTGAGGAACGCCTCCTGGACCATGTCCTCGGCGTCCTCGTCGCTCCCGAGCCGGGGCCGGAGATAGACGTAGAGCCGGCGCCTGTAGCGGAGCGCCAGCTCCTCGAAACACCGCCGCGAGCCGGCCCTCGCCCCGAGGGCCAGCTCCTCGTCGGTCTTCCCTTCGGTCGGTTCGCTCTCGGTCATGCCGCCCCCGGGCCCCGGACGGCCGGAGCCCCGGTTTCTCGCGGTCCCTAGTCCAGGAAGCCGCCGGGCACCCGCTTCTCGGCGATCATCCCGGCGATCTCCTGGACGGGCCCTTCGAATTCGATGTTGACGGTTTGGCCGTCCAGGCCGACCCGGAGCCCGTCGAGCAGGGCCATGAGCTCGCCCTCCCGGCCCCCGGCCTCGCCCATCCGGCCCAGGGCGACGAGCCCCTGGATGAGGTCGGCCATGTTCTTGGCGCTCTCCGGGGAATCGGCCGTGACCCGGACCCGGACCTGGAGGATGTCGCCTTTCTCCATGGCCGTGAAGCTGAGCCCCCCGGCCTTGCCGACGAGCTTGGACTGATGGATCCCCCGGCCCAGCCCGGTGAGGTCCTTGACCACGCCGCTGACGAAGGCGCCCGGCGCGAGGCCCTTGAAGGCGGCGTTCAGATCCGACGCGGCGAAGCTCTTGGCCTTGCCCGCGGCCGTGTCGAGGACCTTCTCGATCGCCGTACGGCTCTCGGACAGGACGATCAGGCCGTCGTTGACGAAGGTCCCGTACCCGTCGCCGTTCATCGAGTGGAGCGTGTAGGCTCCGTAGGGGACCTCCTTGTGGTCCTCGTCGCTGGCGATCCGGGCCAGCAGCTCGGCCTTGTCGAACCTCCCCGTGACGGCGATGACGGCCTGCTTCTCGTCGGGGCCCAGCCCGAAGATGGTCACGCCGGCGATGTCCTTGCGCACGTCGATCTTGAGCCAGCGGTCGACGTCCCGGCTGTTGATCTCGAACCGGCCGTCCTTGTCCAGGGCCTGGAAGAGCCGGCCGGCCACGAGCCGCTCCATGTCGATGTGGGCGATCCAGCTGGCCCCCTCGGGGACGATGGACGCGGGGACGGTCCCGGGACGGGCCGGGACGGCCAGGAACAGGGCGGCCGCCATGACGGCGGCCACGATCAGGGCGATCTTCTTGCTCATCGGGTTCTCCTCTGCGTTCGATTCCTACGCCCTGTTATACGCTCACCGGGACCGCGTGTTTCACCGCCCGATAGTGACCGTCTCTCCCTCGGCGACCGTCCTCGGACGCGCGAAGGTCCGCGGGACGGCGCTCCCCAGCCGGAACGACCCGAGGACCAGGCTCCCGTGGACGACCTCGAGATCGGCCGTCCTTCCGCCCGGGGCGATCCGGCACGTCCCCCAGGCGTCGCCGTTCGACCAGAAGAACGTCCCCTCGTTCGCGCCGAAGGCCATCGCCCCGGCCCGGCCGTCCCAGGCGAAGCCGGACAGGGCCGGCACGGCCGCCCAGCTGGCCATGGCCCGGGCGTAATGGTGGCCGCACTCGGCCTCGTCGAAGGGACTGCGCTTCTTCCCGTCGTAGCGGGCCCGGACGTCCCGGATGACCCCGAGCCCGCCGTCGACGTCGCCCTCGTAGATCAGCCCGACCGCGGCGGTATATTCGAAGCCGGTCATGACCTCGGTGAAGTACGGGAAGGGGTTCTCCGGCCGGCCCTTCGGGTAGCTGGCCATGAGGAGCGCCCGTTCGTCGCCGAGCGCGAACGACCTCAGGCAGTTGAAGTGGTCGAAGAAGCCCGCCCGCGCGTTGTATCTCAGGACGCTCCGGAGCGCCGTCGCGGCGTGGGCCGGGTCGACGAGATGGCCCAGGCCGCAGACGTGGGCCATGAACTGCCCGACGAGCTGGTCGACGAGGCAGCCCCGGCCGAGCTGGTAGTCCGGCTCCGCGATGTCCTTGGCGCCCATGTCGAGCCTCAGGCTCGGGGCCACGTCCTCGGCGCTCCGCGGCGGCCGGACCCGGTGCTCGTAGTACTCGCCGTTCCACAGGTTCGCGTCCGTCCAGGCCCGGCCCCGGTCGAAGAGCTCGCGGCAGAGTCGCGCGAAGGCCTTGTCGCCGGCCCGGCCGGCCATCTCCCCGGCCGCCCGGAGGGCGCCCAGGTACCAGAGCTCCATCTGCGGGTTCGGCCCGTAGTACTCGACGTCCATGGTGTTGTGCTGGCAGCCCTCCATGACGCCGTCCCGGTCGGCGTCCCAGCCGCCCGGGATCCAGGCGAAAGAGAGGGCCCGCCTGACGGCCGGCCAGAGCCGGGCCAGCCAGGCGTCGTCGCCGGACATCCTCCATTCGCGGTAGGCTTTCATGACGCAGCCCATCTGGCCGTCGGCCGCGGCCTTGCCGTACTCGCGGGCCCGGTCGATCGGCAGGCGGACCCGGAAGCTCATCAGGCCCCGCTCGTCCGTCGCCTCGAGGAACTCGGTCTCGCGCATGGATCGGGCCAGCCGGCCGAAGAGGAACGCGGTCGCCTGCTCGTAGTTCCAGACGTGGGTGCACGAGCCGAAGCAGCAGCCGGCGTTGTCGCTCGACCCCTCGAAGCCGAAGAAGCGGCCGTCCGGCGTCCGGAAGCACGTCTGCGTCCTCAGCGTGCTGAGGTTGAACAGGGCCGCCTCCTTGACCTCGGCCGGAAGCGAGCTGCCGACGAAGGCCGCGACGAACCCGACCGTCTTTCGCTCGAGCTCCGCCGCGCGGGCCGCCGCGTCCTCGGCCACGGCCCAGGCATCGGCCCACTTCGTCGCGTAATAGTTGCCGATGAGGTCGTCCGGCGCGCCCTTGGGCGACCAGGTCGTCCGGTTCGGGAAGCGCCAGGCGAGATAGAACGTCGCCTCGGCGCTCGCGCCGGCCGGGACGTCCAGCTCGACGGTGAGCGAGCCGAAGGGCATGTCCCCCCCGGCGGCCGGGCGCGGGTCGAGAGCGCCGTCGCCCGTGAAGTCGTCCCAGAAATCGAGGAGCGGCGTCCCCCATCCGGCGGCGAGCCAGGCGCTCCGGCCCGTCCCCCGCGTCCCGGCCGGGACGGCCAGGGCCATTGTCCCGTAAGCCTCGTCCCGGGGATCGACGCCCTCGGAGGACATGAAGAGGCCGCGCAGGGCCCCCGTCGTCCGCAGCTCGTTCCGGTTCTTCTTCGGCCCGGTCGTCGCCGGGTCGCCCTTCCAGTCCCGGCCGAGCTTCGAGCCGTCGGCCCCGATGAAATTGGGGATTGTGCCGCAGATCGAGGCCCGCAGGGGCCGGCCGGTCTTGTTGAGAACGACATAGCGGAGGACGGCCACGGGGATCCCGCTCGCCTCCTCGTCGCCCGGGACGAGGGGGTTCCAGGCCTCCAGGCGCACGTCGACCGGGGAATCCGGGTCGGAGAGCAGGACCTGGCCGAGGGGGTAGGCGGCGGCGAAGGCGACCTCGCGGAACCGCGGCAGGCCGTGGTTGACGGCCGTCGAGCCGTGCGAGGCCTGGTAGGCGCCGAGAGGCAGAGGGCCTTCGAGGGCGCGGGTGAACACGGCGTCCCCGTCGGCGACGCGAATGGCGAAGAACGGCCCGGTCTGCTGGCCGCTCCACGGGATGTAGCCCTTGGCCGGGCGGTTCATGATCTCCCAGTCGACGAGGTCGCCCCGGCCGCCGAGCGAGACCGTGCCCGTCCCGATGCCGCCGAGGGGCAGCGCGATCCGTTCGACGTGGTCCCGGTCGTAGGTCCTGAGGACGGGCCAATCCGGCCGCCAGGCGTCCGCGGCCGCCGCTCGACCTGCGGCGAGTTCGACGAGCAAAGCAAAAACGATCGGCTTTAGGCCTGAGTGTTTCATCGAAACCTCCTCAACTTTGGATCGACATCCCTCGCCGCCTCGCGAGGCCATCTCCCGATAGGGCGACACCGTGATCATCGAGCAATAAGGGCCCTCAAACGGCGCGGGCCTTGCGCACGGCCGCCTGCCAGCCCGCGTAGAGCCGGTCGGCCTGCCCGCGGGTCATGGCCGGGGCGAACCGCCGCTCGTCGACCCGCAGGGCTTCGATGGCCGCGGTCGAGTCCCACAGCCCGGCGCCGAGGCCGGCGAGATAGGCCGCCCCGAGCGAGGTCGTCTCCACCGCCTTCGGCCGGAGGACGGGGATGCCCAGGACTCCGGCCTGGAAACGGCAGAGGAAATCGTTGACGGAGGCGCCGCCGTCGACCCGGAGCTCCCGGACCTTGAGTCCGGAATCCCTGCGCATGGTCTCGAGGACGTCCCGGGTCGAGTAGGCCATGGCCTCGAGCGCCGCCCGGACGAGGTGGTTCCGCGTGGCGCCGCGGGTCAGGCCGACGATGGCGCCCCGGGCCTCGGAGTCCCAGTAGGGGGCGCCGAGCCCGACGAAGGCCGGCACGAAATAGACGCCGGCCGTGTCCCCGACCGCCGCGGCCGCGGCTTCCGAATCGGCCGCCGTGGCGATCAGGCCGAGCTCGTCGCGCAGCCACTGGATGGCCGCGCCGGCGACGAACACGGACCCCTCGAGGGCATAGACGGCCCGCCCGCCGGGCCCGCACGCCACCGTCGTGACCAGGCCGTACTTCGACTCGACGAGCCGGCGGCCGGTGTTGAGCAGGATGAAGGCGCCCGTGCCGTAGGTGTTCTTGATGGCCCCGGGGCGGAAGCCGGCCTGGCCGAAGAGCGCGGCCTGCTGGTCCCCGGCCACGCCCATGACGGGGACGCCGGCCGGGAGCCGGCCGAGGCGGACCGTCCGCCCGAACTCGCCCGAGGACGGCCGGACCTCGGGCAGGACGCCGGCGGGGACGCGGAAGAGGTCGAGGAGGTCCGGGTCCCAGGCGAGCCGGCGGATGTCGAAGAGCATGGTCCTCGAGGCGTTGGTCGGGTCGGTGGCGTGGCTCCGGCCGCCGGTGAGCTTCCACAGGACCCAGGCGTCCGTCGTGCCGAAGGCGAGGCGCCCCTTCGCGGCCCGCTCGCGCAGGCCGCCGCGGTCGAGGATCCACTCCAGCTTGGTCGCCGAGAAGTAGGCGTCGATCGGCAGGCCCGTCTTCTTCCGGACGAGGCGGCTCATCCCGGGCCGGGCCGCGAGATCGCGGCAGCGGCCGGCCGTGCGCCGGCACTGCCAGACGACGGCGTTCCCGACGGGGCGGCCCGTCCGGCGGTCCCAGACGACCGTCGTCTCGCGCTGGTTGGTGATGCCGACGGCGGCGATCGTCCGCCCGGGCACCCCCGCGAGCGCCTTCTGGACGGTCCGCTGGACGCTCAGCCAGATCTCCTCGGGGTCGTGCTCGACCCAGCCGGGCCGGGGGTAGTGCTGGGGGAACTCCTCGTAGGCCGAGGCGACGGCCCGGCCGCCGCGGTCGAAGACGATGGCCCGGCTGCCGGTCGTCCCCTGGTCGATGGCCAGGACGTGGCTCACGTCAGGCCCGCCCGTCCGCCCGGTCGAGATCAGGCATGGCCGGATTATAGCAGAGAGGGCCCGGGCGGCGAAAGCGCCGGCGCGGCCTGGAAGGCCCGGGGAAGGCTTGAACGGACCGGCCAATCTCTGTATGATAAGGGACGAATCCGGAACAAGGAGGTCCGTTGGCTAGAGGTAACAGAGCATTCAAGAGCGAAAAAAGAAGCAAAGAGCTGAGGCGTCTGAAGAAACAGGAAGAAAAGCGGCAGAGGCGGCTGGCCAAGCTCGACAATCCCGAGGGAGAGCCCGAAGTGTTCTCGCCCGACGAGGCGCCCGCGGCGCCCCCCGGAACGGACGCTCCCGATCCTGAAACGTCCTGACCACGACCGCGCGCGATCGAGGCCATTCTCCTCCGGCCCGCAGCCCCGCCCGAGGCCCTCTCCGGGGCCGGAAGATCCCGATAGGAACCCGATGAGAGTACCCGTCCGTCCGGCCGGCCCGCTCGTGCCGGGCCTTCTGCTCGCCGTCGCGGCGGCCGTCGCCGGCGCGGGCGGCGTCGAGCGGACGCTCTTCAAGGACCTGCCCGGGACGGACCCGGTGAGGCAGGTCGTCGAGGCGGTCTTCGCCTCGCCCTTCGTCTCCCTTGAGGGCGGGCCCGCGGGCCGGGCCTGGTCCGAAGAGGGCAGCGTCGAGGCCTGGGCCCGGGCCCGGCGGTATTTCCCAGGCGACGCCTATTTCGTCCGGCCGGGGACCTACTTCATGACCCACGGCTTCGGGCCCGGGGGCCGGCTGTTCATGGAGGTCCACGAGTCGGCCTACCTCGCGCTCTGCGTCGAGAACCTGGGGACGTTCACGCCGGGCTCCGCGGTCGACGCCTACGCCCGGATGCGGGGCGCCGGTGACGGGCGCGACGCGGCGGCCTTCCGGGAGAAGACGGGCCGGCTCGAGCCCTATTTCCTCGACGGGCGGGCCCTCGGCGGCCTGCGGAAGGCGCTCGGCGACGGCCTCTTCCTGCGCCTTTTCGAAGCGCTCCGGCAGGAGAATTACCACATGTTCGCAGGCGGCCTCCTCCACGAGGGGATGCACGCCGGGACCGAGGAGGCGCTTGTGGCCCGGGCCCAGTCCGAGTTCGACGCGGCCGGCCGGGCGGTCCAGTGGGACGAGCTGCGGGCCTTCATGGCCGAGGCGGGCTATCACGCGCAGTTCTCGCGCTGGGCCGGCGGCGAGATCGCCGGGGGCTGGAGCCGGATCGCGGCCCGGCTCGCCGGGCTCGAGCCGCTCCGGCAAAGGACCCGCCTGCGTCCGGGCAGGGACCGGGACAAATTCGAAAGCGCCCGGGCGGGGGCCTGGGCCCAGGCCGCGCTCGTCCGGCTGAGGATGCGCGAGAGCTGGCAATCGGCCCGGCGCATCGAAGGGCTCGTCGCGGGCTTCCTCAGGGACTACGTCAAGGCCGGCGCCCCCTCCGGCGTCACCGGCGCGCTCGCGGAGCTCGCCCGAGCCGCCGGCCTCTATGTCGCGGCGGCGGGAGAGGCCCTCAGGGAGGGCGAGGCGGCGCTGCGGGAGCTCGAGGAGGTCCTGGACCGATGGGGCGAATGGGCGGACGGCCTCCGTCCCTTTCCGCCTCCGGTCACGGATTCGAACGCCGCCCTGCGGCGCGCCCGGGCCGTGCCCCGGCCAAACCCGCCCGGCGACGGGGCCCGGGCCCTCATGAAGACGGCCGGGGAGGCTCTCGCGGCGGGGCGGGGTCCCGCGTCAGAAGGCCGTCCAGCCCCCAGGCCCTCTCGGCGGCCAGGGTCCGGACCGGCTTCTTAGCCGGGATGAAAGACATGGCCCGCTCCGCGAAGGCGGCGATGGACAGGGCCGGGTTGACGCCGAGGTTCTCCGGGATCTGCGACCCGTCGCAGACGAGCATGTTCGCGTAGCCCTTGACCCTGTTCTCCCCGTCGATGACGCCCTCCCCGGGCGTCGGGCCGAAGGAACACCCGCCCAGGACGTGGGCCGTGATGGGGGCGTTCGCGCCGACCTCGGTGACGACGTTGGCGGCGACGCCTCCCGTCCGCCGGGCCAGGCGGCGGCCGAAGTCGTTGCCGGCCGGGAGCCAGGTCGGGTGCCGGCGCTCGGGCCCGGTCGCCGTCGCGAGGACCTTGACGAAGGGGAAGAACCAGGGCCGGCGGCGCCTCAGGTGGAAGAAATTGTCGAGCGTCTGCATGACCAGCAGGATGATGGTCTCCTTGGCCCAGCCCGGGGGCCGGCGCAGGCGCAGGTGGCGGACCGGGTGGCGAAGCTCGTTCCCGATCCAGCGGAGGACCCTGGGCAGCTTTTTCTCGCCGTCGGTCAGGGCGGCGACGAGGACGCACATGGCGTCGTGGCCCTTGCCGAAGCGGACGGGCTCGAGGTGGGTCTCCGGGTCGGGATGGACGCTCGAGGTGATGGCGACGCCCCGGGTGTAGTCGGTCCCGGGGACGAGCGACCGCACGCCGAGCAGGGTCTCGCTGTTGGTCCGGACGTAGCGGCCGACGTGCTCCGACAGGTTCGGCAGGCGGCCGCTCCCCTTCAGGTCGAGGAGCAGGGTGTTCGTGCCCAGGGTCCCCGCGGCCAGCACGAGCCCCTTCGCCCGGAAGGTGAGCCCCCGCCGGCCCCGGAGGAGCCCGGTCGTCTTCCGCGTCCGGACGAGGTATCCCCCGCTCCCGTCCGGGGACTGCGGCTCGACGTCGACGACCCGGTTCTCGGCGAAGATGCGGGCGCCGAACTTTTCGGCGAAATAGAGGTAGTTCTTGTCCAGGCTGTTCTTGGCGTCCTTGCGGCAGCCGGTCATGCACTCGCCGCAGAGCTCGCACCCGACGCGGTCCGGCCCCTCGCCTTCGAAATAGGGGTCCGGGGCCGGCTCCCCTTCCCGGCCGAAATAGACCGCGACCGGGGTCAGGCGGTAGGTGTCCTCGCGCCCGATCTCGGCCGCCGTCTCCCGCATCAGGACGTCCTGGACGGTCTCGACCGGGTTGCGGACGACGCCGAGCATGCGGCCGGCCAGCTCGTAGAAGGGCAGGAGCTCCGCCTTGCCGCCCAGGCGGGCGACGCTCGGCCGCTCGAAGAAGACGTCGGGCGGGACGTAGAGCGTGTTGGCGTAATTGAGGCTGCCGCCGCCGACGCCCGCCCCGGCCAGGATGAAGACCCCGTCGAGGAGGCGCAGGCGCCAGGTCCCGTAGAGGCCGAGGGCCGGCATCCAGAGGAACTTGCGCAGGTTCCAGTTGCGCCGGGCGAAATCGCCGGCGTGCCAGCGCCGCCCGGCCTCGACGACGCCGACCGCGTAGCCCTTCTGGGCCAGGCGCATGGCCGCGACGCTGCCGCCGAAGCCCGACCCGACGACGAGATAGTCGAAGGAGAAATCCGCTCTGTCGCTCATTTTCCCGGGTTGCGCCCCACTCTACAGGAGCGCCGGGCCCCGGTCAAGACCGGCCCCTCGAAATACCGCTTGACAGCGGGCTGTTCTGTCTAATATATTCCTATGCGTATATGTTGTTATCTTTTAATCCTATATTTGTACGCATAGGTATGTTATGAACAACAACGTTCTCACGCTCGAAGACCTGGCCGGCCGGGCCGGCGTCCCCGCGGAACGGCTCGCCGAATGGTCCAAGGCCAAGCTCCTCAAGCCCGCGGGTTTCTCCGACGGCAAGGCCCCGCTGTTCTCCCCAGGAAGCCTCGACCGCGTCGCCCACATCAAGAGGCTGGCCGACCTCGGCTACGGCACCGAGGAGATCCTCAAGATCGTCAAGAAGGTCGGCCTGCCCCGGGACGGGCGAGGCCGCGGGCGGGAGCCGGAAAAGGGCCGCTTCCTCACGGTCGGCAGCCTGGCCGAGCGCTCCGGCGTCAGCCCGCGGACGATCAAGCATTGGGAGGACAAGGGCATCATCGAGCCCGACATGCGCACCGAGGGCGGGTTCCGGCTCTACCCGGAGTCCTTCGTCTTCCTCTGCCAGCTCATCCGCGACCTCCAGCTCTTCGGCTACACGCTCGAGGAGATCAAGGCCGTCTCCGACGACGTCCGGACGCTCCTGGCCATCGAGGCCGATCCCGACGCGTTCTCGCCGGCCGAGGTGGGGAAGCGCCTGGCGGCCATGCTCGAGGCCATCGAGGCCCTCTTCGGCAAGATGAAGCTCTTCGAGGAGGGCGTCGAGCGCTGGCAGGACCTGCTCAAGAGGAAGAGGAAGGACATCCTGGCCCTCCAGGCCCGGAACCGGAAACGGGACAAGACCGCCAAGGAGGCCGGAGATGCCTAGGATCGTCTTCGTCGAGCCGCAGGCGCCGAACCTGCACATCTTCTCGCAGTTCCCGCTGCCCCGCCTGGGCACGCTCATCCTGGGGACGATGATGAAGAGGCGGGGCTGGGAGGTCGAGGTCTTCGTCGAGGACCTCCGGCGGATCGACTACGACCTCCTGGCCGGGGCCGACATCGTCGGGATCTCCACCATCACCTCGACGGCGCCGCGGGCCTACGCCATCGCCGACAAGGTCCGGGCCATGGGCGTCACCGTCCTCATGGGCGGCCCGCACGTCACCTACCTGACCGACGAGGC
>CAZFBC010000071.1:0-11711 GCA_964517245.1 uncultured Eubacteriales bacterium
GGCGTCGGCCACGATCTCGATGACCGTCTTGACCTCGGTCCCCAGCTTGTATTCCTTGCCGAGCTCGGTCAGCTGGTCGATGCAGTTGTGGCAAGGGGCCACGACGACCTTGGCCCCGGTCTCCCGGATCTGGTCGGCCTTGAGCCGGCCCGCGGCGAGCCGCCGTTTCGCGAAGCGGGTCATCGAGAGCTGCCCGCCGCCTCCGCCGCAGCAGTAGTTCTTCTGGCGGTTGGGGGTCATCTCCCGGAAGTCCTCGACGGCGCTCTTCAGCAGGAAGCGCTGCTCCTCGACGACGCCGCCCAGGCGGACGAGATTGCAAGGGTCGTGGAGCGTGAGCGGTTTCCTGTTCTTCGAGGGATCGAGCCGGATCCGGCCCTCCCGGAGGTAGCCTGCGGCGATCTCCAGCACGCTCCGGACCGGGAAGGGGAAGCGCCTGTTCAGCCACTGCGGGGCCTCCCAGCGGGTCGAGGCGAAGCCGTGGCCGCACTCGCCCAGGACCAGGACCTCGGCCCCCAGCTCCTCTTTGGCCTTGACCAGGCGGCCGGACAGGAGCCCGGCGTGGGCGTCGTCGCCCGAGTAGAGCCCGTAGTTGGTGACGTCGTAGTGGTCCGAGGAGAAGGTCCAGCTCTCGCCCGCCGCGTAGAACATCTTGGCCGCGGCGAGGAGCGAGAGCGGGAAGAACTTCGGCTCGCGGGGATTGACGGTGTAGAGGAGCCGGGCGCCCTTCGCGTCGACGGGGATCCGGGCCTCCGGGTCGCCGGTCTCGGCCCGGAGCTCCTCCTCGATCCAGGCGACCGTCTCCAGCCACTCGTCCCGGGGGATGCCCATGTTGTTCCCCTGGTCGACGGCGGTCATGACGGTGGATTGGAGCTCGGGCGGGACCAGGCCGGCCGCGGCCAGCGCACCCCGGGCGGCGCGGATCAGGCCGTGGATGTTGATGCCCGACGTGCAGTTCATGGTGCAGCGCCCGCAGCCGGAGCAGCGGCCGAAGAGAACGTCGACCCACTCCCGGACCATGGCCTTGTCGAGCGTCTTCCCGCCCGTCCAGGCCCCGGCGGCCCGGCCCCCCGGGGTGAAATGGCGCTTGAAGACCCCCAGGATCAGGTTGAGCTTGTAGGCCGGAACGTCCTCGAGCTCCCCGTTGGTCAGGTAGTAGTGGCAGGCGTCGGCGCAGAGGCCGCAGCGGATGCAGGTCTGGACGGCGGCGATCTCGTCGGCCTTGAAGCGGCGGCGGAGCTCGTCCAGGACCTTGGCGATGTCGGCCTCGCCCAGGTTGTCGAGCTTCTCTTCGTAAGGGTCCCGTTTCAGGGTCTCGTTCGCCATGTCAGGCCCCGCTCGAGGAGCCGGGTAGGGCGCCCCGGCGGCCGAAATGCTGCCCGAAGACGGCCCGGGTGAAGAAAAAGAAGACGCAGTGACGGATCTTGCCGAGCGGGATGTAGAGGAGCAGGAGGATCGAGACGCCCAGGAAGACCGGTTCGATCGGGGGGACGAACGTGTGAAGGAGGGCCAGGGCCAGGAAGGCGTCGACGAACAGGTTGGCGAAGAAATCGTCCGGGCAGCTGAGGCGCCGCAGGTGCGGCTTGGCCGCCCGCTTGACGAGCAGGGACAGGCCGATGAGGACCCCGGCCAGGAGGACCGGGCGAAAGGCCCACAGGGGAGGGGAGGGCCGGACCGCGAGCGCCGTCCAGAGGAGATAGAGGAGACCGGCGAAGATCGCGGCGTGGTAGGCCATCCCGCCGATGAAGGTCGGCTTGTGGCGGGCCACGCTCTCCTTGTCCAGCATGCCCCGTCCGAACGCGTAGACGAGGCCGCGGCCGGCGGAACCGCGGGGCGCGGACAGGTATTCGCGGCGGCCGAAGACGAAGGTGCGGACGACCAGGAACGACAGGGCCCCGAGGCAGACCGCGGCGGCGGCCAGGGTCAGCGCGCGAAGGAGCCCGAGGAGGGTCATGGAAGGGTCAGACGCAGCCGTCGGGCTTGGGCAGGCCGGCCAGCTTGCAGGCGCCCTTGGCGGGTCCCGACGGGAAGAGCTCGTAGATCTGCCGGAGCTGGAGGTTGGTCGTCTTGCAGATGGCCCGGACCATGGGGGCCAGCTTCTTCTCCAGGTAATAACCGCGGATGAAACGGATGACGGCCCAGTGCTCGGGCGTGAGCGCGTCGAGGTTCTCCTGGTCCTTGGCCAGGAGGACGGCGATCTCCTCCGTCCATTCTTCGGGATGGGCCAGGAAGCCCTCTTCGTTGAGCTCGAGCTTTCGTCCCTGATAGTCGACGGTCGCCATAGGGAGATCTCCTCATTAGGGGATAAAAGCGCAATATAGCATATTGACGCCCGGCGGGCCAGTTGTCCGGGGACGGAGCCGAAGGGCAAGCTCGATTAACGATAAATTGTGCGGTTCTTAATCGTTTCTTGATCATTCCCCTCTATCATTAGCCGCGGACACTAAGTTGTCCATTCCCTGAGAAGCCGAGGGACGGGATGTCTAGGTGCACCGGTCCTCGCCCCGGCCGCCAGGGAAAGGATCATTCATTCTCAAGGAGGAAAGGCGACATGAAACCGAACCGACTCATCCGAGCAGCTCTTCTCGCTGCCCTGGCTCTGGCCTGCTTTGCCCCGGCTTTCGCCCAGCAATCTTTCAGCACCACGATCTATTTCGACTATAAGTACTACCTGTCGGACGACGGGCCCGTGACTCTCAAGCCCGCCGACCCGACAAAAGCCTACCTCAACAACGCTTTCCTGTTCCGGCGGGCCTACTTCAATTACGAGAACAAGATCAGCGACAACCTCAAGTTCCGTTTCCGACTGGACGCCGACAATACGGCCAACGTGACCGGGGTCACGCTGACCGGCGACCCCGTGACCGGCGTGTCCACGAGCAAGGATGGCAAACTGCGCCCCTTCATCAAGCACCTCTTTCTCGAGTATTCGAACTTCCTCGTGCCCAAGATGATCTTGAACGTCGGGATGATCGAGACCCTGACCTTCAAGCCGGCCGAGGACCGCTGGGGCTACCGCAGCGTGGCCAAGACCCTGGTGGACGGCTACAAGGACATCACCAAGAAGGATATCCTGTCGACGAGCGCCGACCTCGGCGCGACCCTGAAGTACTCCTTCGCCAAGTACTTCCGCGTGGCCGCGGGCGTCTATAACGGGGCCGCCTACAGCAAGGAGGAGAACGATCAGTTCAAGAAGCTCCAGCTCCAGGCCCAGATCACGCCCCTCCCCGGGCTCTCGATCGTCGGGTACTTCGACCACGAGCGCAAGCTGCCGAACCTGACCTCGTTCCCCGACGAGACCTCTCCGGTCGCCCAGACCTACAAGGTCGACGCGTTCTTTGAAATGGTCAAGAACCTGGTCGTCGGCGGAGAATGGTTCACTTTCAAGTACGACCTCTACCAGAGCGGCGGAGAGAAATACGATGTCGGCGGCTGGTCGGCTTTCGCCCGCTATACTCTCGAGGCCGATAAGCTGGCCCTGTTCGCCCGCTACGACAGCTACATACCGAACAGCCTGGACCGGGACCTCGACATGGGCCTGGTCATCGCCGGCTTCGACTGGACCCCCTTCCACAAGAGCTGGAAGCTCCAGCCCAACATCTGGTACTATACCTACAAGGACGGTCTCCGCTACAACGCCAGCGCCACGAAGGACAGCGACTTCGCCTTCAATCTGACCTTCTTCCTGTCGTTCTGACGGACCGATGAAGAAAACCCTCATTAGCGCCAACAAAGGAGCAAGGACATGAAAAAGATCTTCACGACGGCTTTGGTCCTCACGGGCCTTCTCTTCGGGCTGGGCGGCGTCGCCCTGGCCCAGAGAGGGAAGATGATCCAGATCAAGGGCTCCGACACCCTGGTCAATCTCGTCCAGATCCTGGCCGAGCAGTACATGGAGAAAAACCCCGGCGCGGCCCTGGCCGTCCTCGGCGGCGGCTCGAGCACCGGGATCGCCGGGCTCACCAACGGCACCTGCGACATCGCCAACCACTCCCGCGAGTGGAAGCAGAAAGAGATCGACCTGGCCTGGGAGAAGGGGGTCAAGCCCCGCTTCTTCGTCGTCGCCGTCGACGGGGTCAGCATCGTCGTCAACGAGAAGAACTCCCTGGATAAGCTGACCATGGCCGAGGTCGGCGCCCTCTACCGCGGCGAGATCAAGAACTGGAAGACCGTCGGCGGTCCCGACAAGGCCGTCTCCCTCTACGGGCGGCAGTCCAATTCGGGCACCTACGGCTTCATGCAGGAGCACGTCCTCGGCAACAAGAACTTCTCGACCGACGTCAAGGAGATGAACGGCAACGCCCAGATCATCGAGGGCATCCTCCAGGACGAGGGCGCGGTCGGCTACGTCGGCGTCGGCTACCTGTTCGACGCCGAAGGCAAGGTCCGCCGGGGCCTCAAGGTCCTCAACATCTCCAAGGCGCCCGGCGGCCCGGCCTTCTCGCCCCTCGACAAGGCCGCCGTCGACTCCGGCGACTACCCCGTCTCCCGGCCCCTCTATCAGGCCACCAAGGGCAAGCCGTCCGCGGCCGCGGCCGAGTTCATCCGCTTCGAGATCGGCGCGGAAGGCCAGAGGATCGTCGAGAAGGAAGGGTTTTTCCCCATCAGCGCGGCGCACCAAGCCGAGAACGAGAAGAACCTCCGCTGACCTCTTGACCGCCGTATCGGCTTCCGTATAGATTAGCGGACATGCGATAGGCCCTGGTCGCGAGATGACGAAGAGAGCGCTCGGCAACCTCAAGGAATCCGCGATCAGGGCCGTCTTTTTTTCGAGCGGGGTCGTGGCCGTCCTGGTCCTCGTCGGCATCTTCGCCACGCTGGTCGGCACGGCCCTGCCGGCCTTCAAGGAGATCGACCTCGGCGGGTTCCTGACCGGCAAGGTCTGGGACCCGACCTCGCCCGAGAAGGCGGAGTACGGCATCCTGTCCATGATCGCCAGCACGCTCCTCGTGACCCTGGGGGCCTTGGTCATCGCCGTCCCGATCGGCATCGCCGTCGCGGCCTATCTCTCGGACGTCGCCCACTGGCGGGTCCGGGAGATCGTCAAGCCCGTCGTCGAGGTCCTGGCCGCCATCCCCTCGGTCGTCATCGGCTTCCTGGGCATCGTCCTGTTCGCGCCCGCCATCGCCAAGGTCTTCGGGCTCGGCCACGGCCTGACGGCCCTCAACGGGAGCCTCCTCCTGGCCGTCATGGCCCTGCCGACCATCATCAGCATCTCCGAGGACTCTTTGAGAGCCGTCCCGGCGGCCTACAGCGAGGCCTCCCTGGCCCTGGGGGCCTCGCGGTGGCAGACCCTGCTCCGGGTCAAGGTCCCGGCCGCCCTCTCGGGCATCATCGCCGCCTCCATGCTCGGCATGGGCCGGGCCATCGGCGAGACCATGACCGTCCTCATGGCCACCGGCAACGCCCGGACGTTCCCGGAGCTTCCCGGGGCCCTCATGCAATCGGTCCGGACCATGACCGCGGGCATCGCCATCGAGCTCGGCGAGGTGCCCTACTTCACGACCCACTACTACGCCCTGTTCGCCATCGGCCTCGTCCTCTTCGTCATGACCTTCCTCGTCAATCTCGTCGCCGACGTCTTCCTCCGCAAGTACCAGGAGCGTGAGCGGTGAAACCGACGACGCGCAAGGCGATCGTCCAGACCCTGGGCTTCCTGGCCTTGAGGATCAGCCTCGGCCTCGTCCTGGCCGTGATCGTGCTCTTCCTCTACGACATCGGGCGCAAGGGCGGCGGCGCGATCAGCTGGGAGTTCCTGACGACCGCCCCGCGCAAGGGCATGACCGAGGGCGGCATCTTCCCGGCCATCGTCGGCACCTTCCTCGTGACCATGATCACGGCCGTCCTGGCCGTGCCCTTGGGGATGAGCGCCGCGATCTATCTCAACGAGTACGCCCGGCAGACGCGGCTGACCCGGCTCATCCGCCTGTCCATCCGCAACCTGTCCGGCGTCCCGTCGATCGTCTACGGCCTTTTCGGGGTCATCCTGTTCGTCAACACCCTGCACCTCGGGACGTCGATCCTCTCGGCCGGCCTGACCCTGGGCCTGATGACCCTGCCCTGGACGATCACGGCCAGCGAGGAGGCCCTCAAGACCATCCCCGACTCCTACCGGGAAGGGGCCCTGGCCCTGGGGGCGACGAAATGGCAGTCCATCCGGACCAACGTCCTGCCCTACGCCGTGCCCGGCATGCTGACCGGGACGGTCCTGGGCCTGGCCCGGGCGGCGGGGGAGACGGCCCCCATCATGTTCACGGGGGCGGCCTTCTTCCTGCCCTACCTCCCGAGGTCCCTGGGGGACCAGTTCATGGCCCTCCCGTACCACCTTTACATCATGGCCACGCAGCACCACGCGATCGTCCAGGTCCGCCCCCTGGCCTACGGCACGGCCCTGGTCCTGATCGCGCTCGTCCTGGGCCTGAACATGACGGCCGTCGTCGTGCGGTACCGTCTGCGAAGGAAACAGAGATGACCAAGATCCGGACGGAGAGCCTCGATTTCTACTACGGCCCGTCCCGGGCGCTCAAGAACGTCTCCATCGACTGCCTCGACCGCGCGGTGACGGCCATCATCGGCCCCTCCGGCTGCGGCAAGTCGACCTTCATCCGGACCCTCAACCGCATGAACGACGTCGTCCCGGGAACGCGGCTCGAGGGCCGGATCCTCCTCGACGGGCACGACATCCACGCCCCCGACGTCGACGTCGTCGAGCTGCGCCGCCGGGTGGGCATGGTCTTCCAGAAGCCCAACCCCTTCCCGAAGTCGATCTTCGACAACATCGCCTACGGCCTGCGGATCAACGGGATGAAGGACAGGCGGAAGCTGGAGGAGACGGTCGAGAAGAGCCTCCGGGGGGCCGCCCTCTGGGAGGAGGTCAAGGACAGGCTCGACGACAACGCCTTCGCCCTGTCGGGCGGCCAGCAGCAGCGCCTGTGCATCGCCCGGGCCCTGGCCGTCGAGCCCGAGGTCATCCTCTTCGACGAGCCCTGCTCGGCCATCGACCCCATCGCCACGGCCAAGGTCGAGGACTTGATTGAGACCCTGAAAACGCGCTATGCTGTCGTCATCGTGACCCACAACATGCAGCAGGCGGCCCGGGTGTCCGACTTCACGGCCTTCATGATGCTCGGCGAGCTGGTCGAGTTCGACCGGACCGAGAAGATCTTCACCAACCCGGCCAACAAGCTCACGGAGGATTACATCACGGGCCGGTTCGGATGAGCGCCGGAGGCCCCGGCCCCGGACCCGGAGGAGAGACCATGTCCAAGGCGGAACGACCGTTCGACGAAGAGCTGAAGCTCCTCAAGGAGAAGCTCCTGGAGATGGCCGCCCGGGCCGAGGAGCAGATCGCCACGGCCGTCCGTGGGCTCAAGGACCGGGAGGAGAAGCTGGCCTGTCAGGTCCTGGAGAGGGAGGAGGCCATCAACCTCCTCGACATCGAGATCGACGAGATGGCCATGCGCCTCCTGGCCCTGCGCCAGCCCATGGCCACGGACCTCCGCTTCATCACCTCGGCCATGAAGATCGGGAGCGACCTCGAGCGCATTGGGGACCTGGCCGTCAACATCGCCGAGAGGACCATGGACCTCCTCAAGGCCCCCCAGCTCAAGCCGCTCATCGACATCCCCCGGATGGCCGAAATGGCCCAGGAGATGGTCCGGGACGCCCTCGGCGCCTTCATCGCCGGGGACGCCAAGCTGGCCAAGGAGGTCTGCGAGCGGGACGACCGGGTCGACCAGCTCAACGACCAGGTCTTCCGGGAGCTGCTGACCTACATGATGCAGGACGCCGGGACGATCTCCCGGGCCGTCGATCTGATCCTCGTCGGCCGCCACCTCGAGCGCATCGCCGACCACGCCACCAACATCGGCGAGGACGTCATCTACATGGTCCGCGGCAAGACGATCAAGCACCACGTCGAAGAGGGCCGGGAGGCCCGGCCCAAGAGCTGTGCCGGCGGCGACTAGCGGCCGCCCTTTCTCTCAGCTGAGCTTCCGGATGCGGACCTCGATGTCCTTGTCCGCCCGCAGGAGCCCGACCAGGCGAGACGTGTCGGTGGCCCCGAAGTGGTAAGGATAGAGGACCTTCGGGCGGATGACCCGGGCGGCCTCGGCGACCATCTCGGGCGTCATGGTGTAAGGCAGGTTCATGGGCAGGAAGGCGATGTCGATCGTCCCGAGGCGTTTCATCTCCGGGATGTTCTCGGTGTCCCCGGCGATGTAGACGCGCTTGTCGCCGAACGTGACAACGTAGCCGTTGCCCGACCCTCGCGGGTGGAATGGCTGCCCGTCCGGCCTCTTGTGGACGACGTTGTAGGCGGGTACGGCCTCGATGGTCAGCCCGAGCGCAACATGAGACCGGCCGTTGCCCAGGATGACGGCCTGCGGCAGGGCTTCGGCGCACGGCTGGGCCGCGACGACGACCGTGTCCGGCTTGAGGACGGCCCGGAGCGCCTCGAGGTCCATGTGGTCGAAATGCTCGTGCGTGACGAGGACGAGGTCGGCCTTGGGAAGCGCGCCGTAGTCGGCGACGTCGCCGTAGGGATCGACGTGGACCGTCTTTCCGCCGAAGTCCAGCAGCAGCGTGCCGTGGCCGAGGAAGGTGATCCCGAGATCGCCCCCGGCCGTCGGAAAGACGTCCCTCTCGAACTTCGGCTGGGCGCCGGCCAGCCCGGCCAGACCCAGGACCGCGATGCACAGGGCCATGGTCAGCTTGATCATGAGGGGTTCCTCCTCGCGTCTTTTCCCCTATTATAGCAAACGGGGGCCGGAGAGGTGAAAAAATCGGTGGCAAACGGGAGGCTTTCGCATATAATAACCCATCATGCGAGGAGCGAGGTGAAGACATGCCTCCCGTGATCGCCGCGCTCGACGACGAGGCCGACATCCTCGAGCTCCTGAGGGTCAGCCTGCAGAAGGCCGGCTACAGGTTCGAGGGGTTCCAGGACGCGGAAGACCTTTTCCGCTACCTCGACCGGGAGAGGCCTGGCCTCATCCTCCTCGACCTGATGCTCCCCGACACCGACGGCCTGGAGGTCTGCCGCCAGATCCGGAGGTCGGACGGGCTGGCCGGGATCCCCATCATCATGCTGACCGCCCGGGGGGACGAGTCCGACAAGGTGGTCGGGCTCGAGCTCGGCGCCGACGACTATATGACCAAGCCCTTCTCCGTCAAGGAGCTCGTCGCCCGGATCCACGCCGTCCTGCGGCGGCCCGGGGGGGCCGAGGCCGGGCCCAGGATCGCGGTCGGCGCCCTGGTCATCGACGTCGACAAGTTCGAGGTCACCGCGGGCGGGGCCCGGGTCGACCTGACCGCGACCGAGTTCAAGATCCTCCAGCTGCTCGCCTCCCGCAAGGGGCGGGTCTTCAGCCGCGACCAGATACTCGACTTCCTCTGGGGAAGCGAGAAGGCGGTCATCGACCGGACGGTCGACGTCCACATCCGCAACCTCCGCGAGAAGCTGGGCGAGTCGGCCTCGCTCATCAAGAACATCCGAGGCGTGGGGTACAAGCTCGAAGAATGAAAAAAACGCTCTTTCTCAGGGTTTTCTCGGGTTACGCGGCCGTCATCGTCCTGCTGGCCGCGGCGGTGACGCTGTTCGCCCCGCCCCTGATGCGCAAGCACCACATCCGCGAGCGGGCCGCGTCCCTCGAACACATGGCGCTCGTCCTCGAAGGGCAGATCCTTCCGCATCTCGCCGGGGACGGGCCCGGCGACCTGGGCGGGCTCGTGGCCTCCTTCGGCCGCAGGACGGGGACGAGGATCACCGTCATCGACGCGGCGGGCAACGTCCTGGCCGACTCGGAGAAGGAAGCCGGGGACATGGAGAACCACCTCTTCCGGCCGGAGATCCAGGCCAGCCTCCGGGGCGAGACGCGGATGTCCATCCGCCACAGCTCGACGCTGAAGGCCGACATGATGTACATGAGCATCCCGCTCGAGGCGGACGGCGCCGTCGTCGGGGCCCTGCGGCTGAGCTATTTCATGAAGGACTTCTCCTCCCTCATGGCCGCGCTGAGGGCCGACCTCGCGAAGGTCGTCGGCGCCGTGACGCTGCTCGCGCTCGTCCTGGCCCTCCTGTTCGCCCGGAGCCTCGCGGCGCCCGTGCGCGAGGTCATGGACGCCTCGTCGCGGGTCGCCGCCGGCGACTTCGACGTCTCGGTCTCGACGCGCCGGAGCGGCGAGTTCCGGGACTTCGCCCGGAGCTTCAACGCGATGACCGGCAGGCTCAAGGACATGTTCGGGGAGATCCGGGTCCAGAGCGAGGAGATCGGCAGCATCCTGGCGTCCATTCGCGAGGGCATCGCCGTGCTGGACGGGGACGCCCGCATCAGGCTCTGCAACGACGGGTTCCGCCGCATCTCCGGGAGCGAGGCCCCCGAGGGCCGTCATTTCTGGGAGATCGTCCGCAGCTCGGTGGCCGCCGAGATCGTCAGGAAGGCCCGGGAGACCGGGGTCGAGGCGGCCGGGGAGGCCGAGATCGGCGAGCGCACGTTCTCCTGCAGCGTGTCCCGCCTGGCCGCGGGGGACCGGCTGGTCGTGACGCTCCACGACATCACGGAGTTCCGGGCCCTCGAGAAGACCAAGAAGGATTTCGTCGTCAACGTCTCCCACGAGCTCAAGACGCCGCTGACCGCGATCAAGGGCTTCGTCGAGACCATGGAGCCCCGGGCCGACGACGAGAACCGGGCCTATCTCGGGATCATCGGCCGGAACACCGACCGGATGATCGCCATCGTCGAGGACCTGCTCGTCCTGTCGGAGCTCGAATCCCGGGCGGCGAAGCCCGCGAGGTCGGAGGTCCGGCTCAGGGCCCTGGCCGAGAGCATGCTCAAGATCTTCGAAAGGCGGGCCCGGGAGAAGGGCCTGGCGCTCGGACTGGACGCGCCCGCCGACCTGCCCCCGGTCCTGGCCGACCCGATCCAGATCGAGGGCCTGCTCGTCAACCTGGTCGACAACGCCGTGAAGTACACGGACAAAGGCTCCGTGACCGTCCGGCTGAGGGCCGTCGCCGGCGCCCTGCAGGTCGAGGTCGCGGACACGGGCATCGGCATCGACGCCGCCCACCTGCCGCACGTTTTCGAGAGGTTCTATGTCGTCGACAAGTCCCGGTCCAAGAAGCTCGGGGGAACGGGGCTCGGCCTGGCCATCGTCAAGCACATCGCCCTGGCCCACGGCGGGACCGTTTCGGTCAGGAGCCGGGTCGGGGAGGGGACGACGTTCACGGTCAGCCTGCCGCTGGCCTAGCCGGCGGCCGGGCCCGGCGCGGCCCGGGCCTCAGCGGCCCTTGGAGCGCAGCGCGGCGATCTCGCCCACGGCGCGGACGGCCGCCCGGACGTGCTCTTCCGTGTTGAACGGCCCGATGCCGAAGCGCACGGCGCCGTGGAGCTTGTCGGTGCCCATCTGCTCGTGAACGAGGGGGGCGCAGTGCAGTCCCGTCCGGCAGGCGATGCCGAAGTCGACGTCGAGCATGGTCCCGACGTCCGCCGCTTCCATCCCCTCGACGTTGAAGGCCAGGACGGCGATGTGGTTCTCGAGGCTGTCGAGGCAATAGAGCTTGACGCCCGGGACGTCCCGGAGGCCGTCGCGGAGGATGCCCGCGAGCCTCATCTCCTCGCGGTGGATGGCCTCGACCCCCTTCTCCAGGATCCACGTCAGCCCGGCCTTGAGCCCGGCGATGCCCATGACGTTGGGCGTGCCGTACTCGAGCCGGT
>CAZFBC010000072.1:0-4133 GCA_964517245.1 uncultured Eubacteriales bacterium
ATCGGAGGTCGCAAGACATGCCCAAGCCGCTCGTCTCCCTGATCTGTTGTCTCCTGTCGGTCGGCGGACTGGCCTTTTCCCAGGCGGGCCCTCCTTCCGATCCCGGGACCCCCGGCGAACGGCTGAGGGGGGAAGGCGACATTCCGGGCGCGATCGCTGAATTCGAGAAGGCCTGCGCCCTGAATCCTCGCGACCGAAACAGCGTCTACGGCCTGGCCTGCGCGCTGTCCATCAACAAGCAGCTCGATAAGTGCTTCCGTTACCTGGCCCTCGCCGTCGAGATGGAACCGTCCCTGGAGCCCTTGATCGAGCCGGACCTCGTGACGGCCAGGGACGATCCGCGCTGGGGGGCCTTCGAGGACGAGCTCGTGGCCGCGCTCAACGCGAAGTCAGGTCATCCCTATAAAGATGTCGAATACGCCAAGGCCCTGTGGAAGCTGCGGGCCTGGGATCAAGCCTTTTTCGTCGAAGTCGGCATCGCCGGCAGGAAGATCGGCATGAAGTCCTCCGTCGTCGAGGCGCTGTGGAAGTTCAAGTTCATGATCCAGCAGAGGAACCAGGCGGAGCTCGAGCGCCTGATCGCCGGGAAGGGCTGGCCTAGGATCGGCGCGGTCGGCCGGGAAGCGGCCATGGCCGCCTTCCTCGTCACGATGCACTCGAACGACGGGATGCAAAAGAGACACCTGGCCGCGATCAAGACGGTCTGCGAAGCGGGCGAGCTGCCCTGGGAGAGATACGCCGCGATCTATGACCGGAGCCTTTTCAATGACAACAAGCCTCAGAGATTCGGGACGCATACACGATACAACGAGCGGACGAAGACCGAGGAGCTTTATCCGCTCGAAGACGAGTCCAAGGTGAACGAGTGGAGGAAGGAGCTCGGACTGCCGCCCCTCGAGGACTACCTGCGGCAATTCAACATCGTCTTCCGGCCGAAGAAGTGAACCCCGGCCCCTGCTCTCCGGATTTGAAGTCCGGAAGGATCACCGGATCCTTCACCCTCCCGCGGGCTGAATGATGGTATTATGTAACCAATAATGTTTTTGCCGGCTATTACTGGTGCCTCAATGAATTGCATAGGAGAGAAGGCTATGCGGCGAGCTCGAGTGATGTTCTATCGAACAGTCCTTGTTATCGTGGCGGCGATGGCGTTCTGGCCCGGTCCGATCAGGGGCCAGGAACACCATGGGTCGGGCGGCCATGACGCCATCGACAAAATGAGAGACAGAGATCTCCAGCCGGAAAGGATCCTGGATGTCATCAAGCTGCGTGACGGCATGAAGGCCGGTGAGGCCGGAGCCAGCTATGGATACTTCACGTTTAAAATGAGCAGGCGGGTCGGGAACAAAGGCATCGTTTATGCGAATGACATCGATAAGAACGCGCTGATGCAGATCGAGGAGAGGTGTCGGGCTGAAAAGATCGCCAACATCAAGACCGTCCTGGGAGCTGTCGAGGACCCCCTGTTTCCCGAAAAGGACCTGGACATGGTCGTGGTCTTCGACTGTCTGTTCGAATTCTCGGAGCCCGCAGGATGGATGCGGAACACCCGGAAGTACCTGAAGCCGGGGGGGCGACTGGTGATCGTCGATCCCGACCCGGCCAAGATCGGCAGCTCCGGGCATTTCCTTTCCAGGAAGCAGGTCATTGACTTTGCCGCGGAGTCGGGTTATGAGCCTATCAGGGTCGATGATTCGTTCCTGAAGAGCCATATGATCATCATCCTGCAGCCGCTCGAGCAGTGAACAACGAGGGGCCCCGTCCGGGCTCCGAAGGAGGAAGCTTATGAAGAAACCGGCCTGTGTGCTGATCCTGGCCCTCTTGTCGTCAGCCGTCCTTTTCGGGCAAGACGCCCAGATTGCGCTGATCCCCGCCGAGAAGCAGGCGGTCATCGACGCTCTCTGCGCCAACCTGGAGGGCGAATACATCTTTCCCGAGATCACCGAGAAGTATGTCCGCACGCTCCGGGACAATCTTCGGTCCGGGAAATATGACCGCATCGGGCGGCCCGAGGAATTCGCGGCCGCGGTCACCGATGACCTGATGTCCGTCCACAAGGACCGGCACCTCTCCGTCCGCTTCAATCCCGGTTGGGTCAAGAACGAGAGAGGCCGGAAGGAGCTCGACGCGGACGCGATCAAGCTCCAGGAACGTCGGGACCGGACCACAAACTACGGGTTCAACGAGATCAAGATCCTTCCCGGCAACATCGGGTATCTCAGGTTGAACGGGTTCAGCTATGACACCAAGGCCCAGGATGCCGCCGTCGGGGCCATGGCTTTCCTGGCCGGGGTCGACGCCCTGATCATCGACCTGAGATCCAACGGCGGCGGCTCCCCGGAGATGGTCCAGTTCCTCTGCAGCTATTTCCTGGACAATCCCCGCCGGCATCTCAATTCCTTCTCCTACAAGGACCGGGACAGGCTGACCCAGTACTGGACCTACACGTACCTTCCCGGAAAGCGGCTGGACAAGATCGGCCTCTACCTGTTGACCAGCGGACAGACGTTCTCCGCCGCGGAGGAGTTCGCCTACAACCTGAAGAACCTCGAGAGGGCGACGATCATCGGGGAAACCACCGGGGGCGGCGCCCACGACAACAAGTTCGTCGTCCTCACCGACAATTTCTATATGAGCCTGCCGTTCGCCCGGGCCGTCAATCCCGTCACCAAGGCCAACTGGGAAGAAGTCGGCGTCGAGCCCGATATCAAGGTTTCCCGGGACAAGGCCCTGGAAACCGCCCTGGTCCTGGCTAGCAAGCGGCTGGCGGAACAGGAGAAGGATCCGGGATTCAAGGCCTATTATCAGTGGCAGCTCGACGCCTACGACGCGGCCCTGGACCCGGCGCCAGTCAGCGAGGCGATGCTGCGATCCTGCGTCGGGACCTACGGCCCGCGGACGATCACGCTGGAGAACGGCGCCCTGATCTATCAGAGGGAAGGCCAGGCCAAGAGAAGGATGACCGCTCTCGGCGACGGCTGTTTCGCGGTCGACGGGAACGACAATTTCAGGCTGAGGTTCCTCAAAGAAGGGGGCCGGATCGTCGCCGTGGAAGGCTACACTCCGGCCGGCGTAGCCGACAAGCATCTCAGGGACAAATAGTAGCCGCCGGCGTGATCGAACCAATATGATCGATAGTGAAGGATAAGCTGCGAGGTACGGTCCGACAGGGGAGGGCCGGAAATCGGAGCCAATCAGGCCTATCGTTCAGAACGCGGTGAGAAGCCGAGGACCTCGAACGGCGATTCGTCGGGCCGTCCCGGCGCGATATGGAGCTCCGGCGTCTCGCCCAGGACCATGATCGTGCAGCCGTAGGTCCCGGGATTGTTGATCCCTGAGGCGCGGTCGCTGAATATCTCTTTGAGGCTGCCGACGTCGAGGACGGCGGAATCGTCCTTGAGGAGCCGGCCCAGGAAGTTGAATCGGGGGCAGCGGGCCCTATAGCTCTCCAGGGTCGTGTTCCCGCGCTTCAGCATCTCCGGGAATCTCGGATTGAAATCGTCGTTGATCAAAGGATGGTTCGTGTGATAGCTGAACTCGGCGCCTTCGAACGGGACGAACCTGGACATCTTGCCGGCCGAGCGCTCGAACACCGCGGCCTCGCGCGGCCCGCCGAGGACATAGGTCTGAGGCGCCGCCGGCCGCACGTCCTCGAGGAACTTCACCGCCTGCTCGTAGGTCTTCTGGCGCAGGAGGCCCCTGATCACGAAGTCGACGGGCAGCCCCTTGGGCGAATAGGCGAGCTGGGTGACGGCGTTGACGCAGACCCCGACCGACCGGCTGTTCAGGCCGTTGGCGGCCACGACTCCCGGGATCGTGAAGACGAGGGCCTCCAGGCCTTCGTCCCGCTTGTCCCGGATGCGGAGGACCGTCTGATAGCCGTGATAGAAGGCCGGGATGTCCAGGGTCTGGGAGACGAAGGCGGGGCGCCCGTTCCTCTTCCCCGCAGCGACGGTCGTGCACTTGGACAGCTCTACGTCCGGGCCGATGGCCCAGACCTCGTCGATGAGCTGATAGGCGTACATCGTGTCGAAATCGATGTCCGCCCCGTCGGCGATGCCGCGGACCTCGTCGAGAAGGCCGGGCGTCCAACGCTTCATGGCCGGCTTGAAATCCGTTTTCTTCAGGAACTC
>CAZFBC010000072.1:4233-9141 GCA_964517245.1 uncultured Eubacteriales bacterium
GAGGCTCGTTCTTCCCCGTTGGGTCATGCGCCGACTATAATCCCGGCCGCGCGGTCCCGTCAAGAAGCGCGGGCCCAGGGCCCGGCCGCTTCGCCCGTCAGAAGGACAGGTCGAGCGTCGTCGTCGCGCCGGCGTTGACCGTGATGTCCGCCGCCTGGGTCGTCCGGCCGAGGGTCGAGGAGACGACGACGTAGGCGCCGACCGGCAGCTCGACGGAATAATCGCCTCCGTTGGCGACGTTGACCGAAGCGATCTCGATCATGACGTCCCCGCCGCCGAGGGAAACGGTCTGCCGGAACGAGAGCGTGACGAAGGTCTCGTCGTCCGCGCCCCCGATGACGGCCTCGCCCTCGACCGCGCCGAAGTCGGCGGCTGAGAGCGCGAAGTCCTGGGTCGCCGTCTCGTCCTCCACGGTCGTCCTGGCCGCCGCGCCGGCCGCGAATTCCACCTTGACCGCGACGAGGTTGTAGGCGCCCGGCGCGATGAAGATCGAGTAGCCGCCGTCGTCGCCGCTCGAGGTCGCGGCCCGCACGACGACCCGGTCCCTGACGTCCGCGGCGGCGGCGTCGTAGACCTGGGCGCTGACCCGGGCGTTCTTCAGACCGGTCATGTCGGAGGCCTTGGTCACGGTCCCCTCGACGATCGACGCCAGGGCCGTCGAGAGCACCTGGATCGTCGGCTCCAGGAGATAGAGGCCGCTCGAGCCCGCGACGACGACCGATTTCGCGGCGTCGAAGTCCAGGATGAGCTCCGTGGTGCTGTTCTCGTTGATGTCGAACCCGTAGACGATCTTGATGCCGGTCTGCAGGCCGCTGGGGATCTTCAGCGCGTGATACTCGTCGTCTTCGTCGTCGATGACGTAGTTGGCGAAAGGATGGGCCTGGCTCAGGATGTTGATGCCGCCGTCCGGCTGGTCGCCGATGATGAGCCGCATCTGGGTGTAGTGGCCGGCGGGGAGGTCGGCCAGGGCCAGCTGCTCCCGGACCCCGTTGACGAGGGCCAGGAGGTTGTAGGTCTTGTTCGGCGTCGCCACGACCGACCAGGCCTCGTCGTCGCTCGCGACCGCGACCTCCCGGATCGTGACGTACACGGCGCTGTAGAGCTCCGTCGTCGCGTCGGTCAGGCTCAGCGAGAGCCGGCCCGTGTCGCCGGTGCCCACGCTGCAGCCGATGGAGCCTGCGACAAGCGCCGCCGACAACGCCAAGGCCTTGAAAAAGCGGGATTTCATGGTCGTGCCTCCTTTTCCTCGATGTCCGATGCCCCGATGAGAACACCTCAATGGTAGGCCCGCTCCGGCCCTATGTCAAGCGCTTGCCATCCCCCCCGGTTCGGGCTCACCTCGCGTATCACCTTTAGGGGTGATTGACGGCGACGGCGGGTCCCCCTAGAATGGCCCCTTACGTTCCAATGGTTTGAGAACAAGGAGAGCGTCGATGAGCGATCGCGAAGGCAGGAAGATCAACCGCAGGGATTTCATCAAGTCGGTCTCGAAGGCGGCGCTCCCGACGATCGCCGTGATCGGCCTGGCCCGTCCCGGACGCGCCGCGGCCAAGGCGCAGGACGGCTCCGGCAAGACGGGCGGGGGCCCGTCGGCCGAGCCGACCAACTGCGTCCTGACCTGCGAAGGCGGCTGCCGCGGCTGCGAAGGGGAGTGCCTGGGCACGTGCAAGGACGCCTGCTTCCTGACCTGCGAGGGCAGCTGCAAGTACACCTGCGAGGGCGGCTGCACCGGGGCGTGCGAAGGGACGTGCAAGGGCACGTGCGAGGGCGGCTGCTCCGGCGGGGCCTGGTAGGCGACCGCCCCCGACGGCTTGACTTTCCCGCTCCGCTTGAGGCATATAGAGGGACTGATTCCGCGCGCGACGAGCGCGCCCCGAGGAGACAGAACGTGAGCGAGCCGAAAGGCAAGACCATCAACCGAAGGGATTTCCTCCAGGCGGTCTCGAAGGCCGCGCTCCCGACGATCGCCGTCGTCGGCCTGGGCCGGGCGGGCCGGCTGGCCGCCGAGCCCCGGGACGGCCGGCGGCCCGAACAGGCGCAGGACTGCGGCCAGACCTGCATCGGCAGCTGCCGCCGGGTCTGCGCCGACACCTGTCAGGCGGACTGCACGGGCGGGTGCAAGAACGAATGCGCCAAGGCCTGCAACGACAACTGTTCGGGCAAGTGCAAGAACGACTGCGCGCTCACCTGCAACAACAACTGCGAGGGCTTCTGCAAGGGCCAGAACCAGTACTGACGGATGCCCAAGAACGATCCGGTCAGGATAGAGGCGGACCGGTCCTGGGAAGAAAGCCGGGCCAAGAACGTCACCTTCGTCGTGACGGAGGACTGCCAGCTCCGCTGCCGCTACTGCTACATGGTCGGCAAGAACAAGGCCGGCCGGCTCCCGTTCGAGGTCGCCCGCAAGGCCATCGACTACCTCCTGGGCGAGAGGGAGCTCGTCACCGAGCGCTCCGTCGTCTGGGATTTCATCGGCGGGGAGCCGTTCCTCGAGGTCGACCTCATCGACCGGATCTGCGACACCTTCAAGACCCGGGCCTATGAGCTGGGCCATCCCTGGTTCGACAGCTACCGGTTCAGCTTCTCGACCAACGGGCTTCTCTACAACGACCCGAGGGTCCAGAGGTTCATCGACAAGAACCGGACCCACCTGAGCGTCCAGATCACGGTCGACGGCACGCGGGCCAAGCACGACCTGCAGAGGGTCTACCCGGACGGCCAGGGGTCCTACGACGACGTCGTCAGGAACATCCCCCGCTGGCTGGAGCAGTTCCCGGAGTCCTCGACCAAGGTCACCGTCTCGTCCGACGACATCCCCCACATCAGGGAGAGCGTCCTGCACCTCTGGGGGCTGGGCATCAAAGAGGTCAACATCAACGTCGTCTTCGAGGATGTCTGGAAGCCGGGCGACGACGAGCGCTTCGAGGACCAGCTGGTGAGCCTGGCCGACGAGATCATCCGGCGGAAGCTCTACGAGACGAACTCCTGCTCGTTCTTCTCCAAGACGCTCGGACGGCCGTACCGGGACAACACCAACTGGTGCGGGGCCGGCCGGATGCTGGCCGTCGACCACCTGGGCAACTTCTATCCCTGCGTGCGCTTCCTGGGCTTCTCGCTCCAGAACCGGGCCCCGCTCGTCATCGGGAGCTGCGACGGCGGGCTCGACCGGAACAGGCTCCGGGCCTTCCTGACCCTGGACATGGTCTCCCAGAGCCCGGCCGAGTGCGTCGACTGCGACGTCGCGACGGGCTGCGCCTGGTGCCAGGGCGCGAACTACGATTTCGCCGACACGGGGACGATCTTCCAACGGGCGACCTTTCTCTGCAAGATGCACAAGGCCCGGGTCCGGGCCAACAACTACTTCTGGAACAAGCTCGGCCGGAAGCTCGGGCGGGACCTGCGGGCCGAGGCGGAGGGATAGGCGGCGGCCATGCTGAGATACCTGGTGGTCGAGTTGAGCGGGTCCTCGACGTCCTTCTGCCACTACGAAACGGGGCCGCGGAAGCCCGGGGACCGGGACCTTATGCCGCTCGAGACGCTGAAGCGGACGGTCGTTTTCGCCCTGAAGAACAACCTCAAGGTCAACTTCCTCTACCCGTCCTTCAAGCTGCCCCGGGCCCACGAGGCCACGGTCGACGAGGTCGAGCACGTCAAGATCGTACCCTTCGCGGCGCGCCGGCGGCACCCGGAGGCCATCCTCGTCGTCGAGTCCGGCCGGTTCCCGAAGCCCGCGGATCTCAAGGGGTTGGGGGAGAGGATCGTCATCCTCCGGCTGCGGCGGACCGACCTGGCGAAGCTGGCCTCGCTCCTGGCCCGGCTGCTGCCGCGCGTCCGGCGCGTCAACCTCGTCCTCGCGGACGTCGGGAGATACGGCGCCGCGGAGCTCGCCGAGTACGGCCGCCAGCTGGCGAAGGCCTCGGCCGCGGCGCTGAGGCTTTCGGGGCGCAGGGAGCCGCCCGAGCTCAACGCCCTGACCGACCGGCTGGCCCTCGCGGAGATGAACAACTGCGACGCCGGGCTGACCCACCTGACCGTGGCGCCCGACGGCCGGCTCTATCTCTGCCCGGCCTTCCGTCACGCCTGCCCGGACGACACGCTCGGGGAGGTCCGCAACGAGGTCCTCGTCGGGAACCGGCGCCTTCTCGAGCTGAAGTACGCGCCGATCTGCCGGGTCTGCGACGCCTATCACTGCAAGAGATGCGTCTTCCTGAACAAGACGCTGACCCTCGAGGTCAACACGCCCTCGTTCCAGCAGTGCCGGCTGGCCCACATCGAGCGGGAGGCCTCCCGGCTCCTTCTCGGGAAGCTCAGGGAGAGGGCGGGGGGCGCCGCCGGTTTCGCCGACATTCCCGTGATCGAGTATGACGACCCGTTCGACGTCGTCGCCAAGGACAAGCTGACGATCGCCGAGTTCAAGAAGCTCTGACGGAGGGGGACATGGACAGGAAAGCCAGGAGAGAGGTCGTGGGCCGGATCACGGAAGCCGAGAGGGACGAGATCAAGGCCCTGTTCGAGAGGAAGAACGGCCTCGCGGAGCTTTTCCGGGGCCTCCCGGAAGCGGCCCCGCTCTACGACCGCATCGTCCAGGACATGGGCGCGACGGCGACGAAGTTCCAGCAGTGGTGGGACGAGAAGAGCCGCCAGTACAAGTGGAAGGGGACGGCCGGCCACCACTGGGAGGTCGACTTCGACGCCTGCGAGATCCTGCTGAAGAAGGACCGCTAGGCCAACCCACCGGCATCCGCCGGCGCCTACAAGCCGTCTATTTCCGAAGGGCCCGGAACATCATTTTCTCGAAGACCTCGCGGTGCGTCTCCCGGCCGCCTTTCGCCGAGACGATGACGGCGATGTCGAAGGCGAGGTCCATCGGCGGCAGGCACGTTTCGCTGTCGCAGGCCTGGTAGCTCA
>CAZFBC010000072.1:9241-11436 GCA_964517245.1 uncultured Eubacteriales bacterium
TCCTGGGCGGCGAGGGCCGGGGGGAGCGCCGCGAGGGCGAAAGCGAGGACGGCGACCTGGGGAAATCTCATCGGTGACCTCGCCGCCCATTAAAGGGGTTTCAGCGGGCTTTGTCAACCGGGCTCAGCGGCCTTCCCAATCGATCCCGGATATGATCTTGGCGAGCAGGAGGGCCGCGAGGCCGCCGGCCGCGAGGAAGGCGGCGCCCCGTCCCCAGTCCATGAAGACGACCCGGCCGATGCCGAACAGCAGGCAGACGATCATGACGACGGCCAGCCCCCAGCCGGCGAAGGGGGCGGCCTGGAGCTTGTAAGCCCGGCCGTTCCGCCGGGCGACGGGGCCCCAGAAGCCCCCCGGCCGGACCTTCCGGTAGAAGGCCAGGAGCTTGGCCTCGTCGACGGGACGGGTCAGGAAGGTCGCGGAGATCCAGGCCACCGTCGTCACGGCCACGATGGCCAGGATGCCGACGCCCCAGGCGTCGACGGCGAAGCCCGCCCGTTCCAAGCCGCGCCCGAGCGCCCGCACGAGGGCGTTGTCCGGGACGATCTTGAGATAGACCGCCGTCGCCGCCGAGGCGGTCAGCGCCGCGATCTCCGACCAGGCGTTGACCCGCCACCAGTACCAGCGCAGCAGGAGCACGAGCCCGATCCCGGCCGACAGCTCCATGACCAGCTGCCAGCCCATCTTGACGCTGCCGAGGACGTAGGAGAACCCGGCCCCGAGGAGCGAGACGCCGAGGACGAGCGCCCGGGAGACCGCGACGTAATGCTTCTCGCTGGCCTCTTTTCTGACGAAGGGCCGGTAGAAGTCGTTGAGCAGGAACGAGCCCGAGAGGTTGACGATCGACTCGATCGTCGACATGAAGGCCGCGAAGAGCGAGGCGACGACGACCCCCGCGATGCCCTTGGGCAGGAAGGCGATCATCCGCGGATAGGCCGCCTCCATGTCGCCCGGAGGCGCCCCCGCGATCCCCGGCAGGACGACGAGCGCCGCGAGCCCGGTCAGGATCCAGGGCCACGGCCGGACGACGTAGTGGGCGATCGTGAACCAGAGCGTCCCCAGGACGGCGTGCTTGGGGTCCTTCCCGGCCAGCATCCTCTGGGCGCCCCAGCCGCCGCCGCCCGGCTCGGCGCCGGGGTAATAGACGGCCCACCACTGGACGAACAGCGCCACGAAGAAGGCCAGGGGAAGGGCCTGCCCGAAAGGCGGGAAGACCGACAGGTAGTCCCGCCCGTTCGCGGCGCCGGCCGCCTTGACGGCCTCGACGAGGCCGCCGATGCCCCCGGCCTGCTCGACCGAGACGACCGACAGGATGATGGAGCCGGCCATGGCCGCGCCGAAGAGCAGCATGTCGGTCGCCACGACGCCCCACAGCCCCGAGAGGGTCGTGTAGAAGACCGTCAGGCCGAGGCAGACGGCCAGGGCCGTCACGCCGCTCGTCCCGAAGATCGTCTGGATGATCCGGACCATCGCCAGCGTCACCCAGCCGAAGGTGATGCAGGAGACCGGG
Source organism: uncultured Eubacteriales bacterium (assembly GCA_964517245.1). Lineage (GTDB taxonomy): Bacteria > Acidobacteriota > Aminicenantia > Aminicenantales > Saccharicenantaceae > RBG-16-66-30. The sequence continues at coordinate 10,752 of CAZFBC010000072.1, forward strand.
ATGCCGAGGTAGAGGGCCTTGAAGCCGCGCAGGAACCGCGCCGGCCGTCCCGAATAGCGGACGTCGATGAACTCGACCTCGGTGACGACCCCGGCCCGGCGCCAGAGGTGGGCGTAGAAGAGGACCGTCAGCGCCCCGCCCAGCATGAAATTCCACCACAGCCAGTTGCCCGCGACGCCGTCCTTGATGACGATGCCGGTGACGGCGAGCGGGGTGTCGGCCGAGAACGACGTGGCCACCATCGACGTCCCGAGCAGCCACCAGGGCAGGCTGCGGCCGCTCAGGAAATATTCGGAGATGCTCTTGCCGGCCCGTTTCGAGTAATAGAGGCCGATGGCGATCGACAGGGCGAAGTACCAGGCGATGAAGAGCCAGTCGACGGCGGCGAGCTTCATGACCTGGCCCTGCGGATGAGCGCGCCGACCAGGACGAACAGGCCGGCCAGGACGAGGACGGCCACGCGCTGCGCCGTCGTCCGGCAGTACAGGACCCCGAACAGGGCCAGCGGCAGTCCGATGCCCCAGAAGCCCAGGGCCATCGGCCGGTACTCTTTCCTCATGTCCTGGTCACGCCGTCAGAAAAAAAAGAAGGGACCCGGTCCCTTCTTTCCGGCCTCAACGCTCGCGGGGGATGGCGAAGACGGGCAGGCGGCTGTGGGCGATGACATTCTCGGTCGGGCTGCCCA
>CAZFBC010000073.1:0-11104 GCA_964517245.1 uncultured Eubacteriales bacterium
AACCGAAGAGCCTTGGTCCTGTCGCTCCTTGCCTCCCTCGCCGCATTCTGCCCGCCGGCCTTCCTCCTCGCCCAGGAGCAGGTCCAGGACCAGTCCGCCCACGAATACGTCGTCCGGGCCATCACCCTGGCCATCACCGTGCAGGACTCCAAGGGCCGGTTCGTCAACAACCTGGTGGAGAAGGACTTCACCATCTACGAGAACAACAAGAAGAAGCCCCTGACCTACTTCCTCCACGATTTCGGGGCGCCCCTCAGCCTGACCGTCCTGCTCGACGTCAGCGGCAGCATGGCCTTCGACCACAAGCTCGAGGAGTGCAAGGTCGTCCTCCGCCACCTGGCCACCAAGCTCCTCCGCCCCCGCGACGAGATCGCCCTGCTCATCTTCGCCGACGGGCAGGTCGAGGTGGCCGCCAAGCACTCGGCGGACAAGGAGAACTTCCTCCGCGTCCTCGACAAGACCGAGGCCTACGGCCAGACCGCCCTCAACGACGCCGTGGCCGTCTCGCCCGAGTTCGCGACCCGGGCCCGGAACGAGAAGCGCGCCCTGCTCCTCCTCACCGACGGCATCGAGAACGGCAGCGAGTCGACCCCCGAGCAGGCCCTCGAGATCGCCCGGCGCGTCGACGTGCCCATCTACACCATCGGCTACAAGATCCCGCGGAGCGAGCAGATGCTCAAGGCCCACAAGCGCGCCTCCGGCCTGACCTCGGCCGGCATCGTCGACACCCTGGACAAGTTCTCCAAGGCCACGGGCGGCAAGGCCTGGTTCCTGGACGAGCCGACCGAGCTGGCTTCGGTCGTCCAGGAGATCAAGGCGGAGCAGAGCCACCAGTACATCGTCGGCTACACCTCCTACCAGGACACCGCGGAGCTGTACCGCTGGATCCGGGTGACCACGCCGAAGTACAAGCACAAGGTCCGCACCCGCCAGGGGTATTGACCCCCCGCCCCCGCCGCCCCTTTTTTTCCGAGAAAAGCGCCCTCTCCCCAATTCCCCGGTTAGGGGTATTGACGCCCTGGGTCTTTCTTTTTTATAAAATAGGGGATAGAATATAGCTACCGGGGTCTGGGAGCGTCGGCGGCGGTCGGCCGCCGGCCAAGCAATACCATCAGGAGGTTCTCATGAAGAACAGACAACTCGTTTTGTTCGCCGGCTTTGTTCTCCTCGTCGCCCTCATCACAGGGCCGGCGTGCGCCACCAAGAAATTCGTCCGGACCGAGTCCGCGACCCTCGACCAGAAGATCGCCGAGGTGTCGACCGAGGTCGAGGCCAGCCAGCAGCGGCTCAAGGAGCACGACGACCAGCTGGCGACCATCGGCTCGCTGATCACCCAGCACGACGGCCAGTTCAAGGCGGTCGACGGCAAGATCGAGGAGGTCAAGACCCTCATCAAGGGCAACCTCGTCATGACGGCCACCCTGAAGAACAGCGACGCCAAGTTCGACTTCGACAGCGCCGTGCTCAACGAAGCGGCCAAGGGCGTCCTCGACGGGTTCGTCCGGCAGCTCATCGAAGCCAACAAGGGCATCTACATCGAGATCCAGGGCCACACCGACAGCACCGGCGGCGACGAGATCAACCAGTTCCTCGGCCAGAAGCGGGCCGACGCGGTCATGATGTATCTCTACAAGCAGTACCGCATCCCGCTCCACCGCATGTCCGCCGTCAGCCTGGGCAGCTCCATGCCCATCGCCGACAACGGCTCCCGGGACGGCCGCAGCCAGAACCGGCGGGTCGAGATCCTGGTCTACGAATAAGACCTAGCTATCCATCGCGAACGGCCGGGGGGATGGGCCGCGGGCCCGTCCCCCCGGATCATCACCGGGCCGTGGCCGTCGCGGCCAGCCCTTCCTTGTCGAGGTCGCCGAGGGCGACGCACGCGTACGAGTAGGTTTCCGTCCCGCTGATCCCCCAGTGGAGATAAAGGTAGGTCGTCCCGGTCTCGGACCGGGGCACCTCGGCCACGAGCGTCCTCACGTCGCCCGAAACCCGGTAGATCCGGTACCCCGTCACGCCCAGATAGGCGTTTAGGGGGTTGTCGGCCCAGGTCAGGACGTTGACGTATTCCCGGAAGAAGAGGCTGCTGTTCGTCGACTTGACGGCCTGGAAATCGATCGGCGCGTAGATCACGGACGCGTCGAAGAGGATGGTCGCGCCCATGGGCGAGGTCGTCCCGGTGATGGACGACAGCGTCATGGACGTCTCCGTGCCGTCGTACCGGTCCGTGTCCGGAACGGTCTCCGCCCCCAGGAGCCCCCCCGCCTTGTAGTAGTCCCCGGCGTCGGCCCAGGCGGCCCAGGTCTCGATCTCCTCGAGGCCGTCGGCTTCCATCAGGCGCAGGAGCTTGTGACTCGTGAAGGAGTTGTCGTAGAGGAAATCCGTGCCGTACGCGTCGAGGCGGGCGTCGACGTGCCAGGCGAGGAGCCCGTCGGAGCCCGTGAAGAGGCCCGTGTCGTTGCCCGACCGGAGCCTGTTCTGGACCATGAAGTACTCGTCGAAGATCTCGCCCTCCGCCGCGCCGGGCATGAACAGCACCGCGTCGGGATAGAGGCCCGAGGCCCGCAGCGAGACGGTCTCCTCCCCCGAGGCGACGACCGTCGGGTCGATCCAGTCCAGCATGAACTTGGTGAAGCAGTTGTGGTCGCCCGCGGAGTCCATGATGTCGAGGCCGCCGACGCCGCCCCGCGGGCCGACCGCGTCGTCGTAGTCGTAGTAGTCCGGGACGCCCAGGGCATGGCCGGTCTCGTGGATGATCACGGCCGGCGAGAACACGCCGGTCGGGTAGCTGAAGAGCTCCCACTGCCAGGAGTAGTTCGTCAGCCTTTTCCCGTCCAGCCGGTAGGTCGAGTCGTAGAACCAGGTGTAGTAGCCCCACCAGAACGACGACCACTCGCCGTGCGGGCCCGTCCAGAAGACGCAGAAGTAGTCGACGGTCCCGTCGCCGTCGTTGTCGTACTGGGAGAAGTCGTGGCCCTGGGCCTCGTAGTAGCTGAGGGCCTCCTTGATGAGGGCCTGGCGGCCCGCGTCCGTCTCGGCGACCGTGCTCCGGGCGTAGGGCGCCTGGTACCAGCCGAGGACGTTGCCCCCGATCGTCAGCCGGTCGTAGGACGAGCGACGGTAGAAGTTCCTCAAGCTGTCGAAGGGCGGGCCGCCGGCGCCCTCGCCGAAGAGCCGCGAGGCGAACGTCTCCGGGGTCGTCACGCCCGGGTAGTCGGCGAAGGAAATGAGCAGGGCCAGCACCTTGACCGCCCCCGTCGTGGGCATCCCGTCCCAGGCCGGAGGCGGGGCCAGGAGGGACGCGGCGGCGACGGACGACCCGCCGGCGGGCGTCCTCCCGGCCTTGAAGGCGAGCAGGCGCCGGAGCTTCCAGATCAGGCGGTCCTGGACCCGCTGGGGGACCTTGTGGTTGCCGATGGCCTTGGCCTGGGCGACGCGCGCGGCGAACGTGCCGTCGAGCTTGTAGCGGGCGATCTGCTCCCTCGTCGGCGGCTCGTTGGCCCGGGCCGGCACGAGCCCGGCGGCGAAGAGGGCCAGGACGGCCGCGGCGACAAAGAGCGGGCGGCGGTTTCTTTTCATGGCGTTGTTCCTTTTGCCTGTCCTATGGCTGATCCTATTTTAGCTGAACGCGATCATTTAGTCGCCCCGCGGAGCTCGAGGCCGTGCCCGACCGGGAACAGGCCCGGGATCGACACGGGGAGGCGCCCCGAGACCTCCAGCTCCCCGCAAAGGGCCCGGGCGGCGACCGCCTGGGCCTCCGGCGTCGCCCGGTACAGGCAGACGTAGGCGTCGACGCCGGGGATGTGGCGCAGGAAATACGGGCTGTTGAAGGACACGGCGACGACGGCCGGCCCGCCCTCGAGCTCCGCCAGGCGGCGGACGAGGTCGGCGTGCCGGGGGTCGAGGTCGACGCTGCCCTTCCCGTCGCTGAGGCGGGAGAAGAGCGCGACGACGGCCGTGTCCGCCTCCGCGGCCCGGGCGAAGGCCTCGTCGAGCGACTCGCGCCCGGTGTCGCCGTCGGCGTAGAAGGCCGCCGCGCCGGGGAACCTCTCCCTCATCGCCGAGACGAACGGCTGCCCGGCGAAATAGTCGCCGAGGTCGCTGCTGAGCGAGAGGACGGCGAGGCCGGGCCCGGCGGCGGGGCGCAGCGGCAGGGCGTCCCCCTCGTTCTTGACCAGGGTCGCCGACCTCTCGTAGGTCCGGACGGCCTGCTCGAGGTTGGCCCGGGAGGCGACGATGCGGCGGAGGTCCCCGGTCCTGACGTACCGGTCGCGGTGGAGGCCGAGCGCGGCCTTGGCCTCGAGGATGCGGCGCACGGAGGCGTCGACCCGGGCCTCCGGGAGCCGGCCGTCGCGGACCGCCGCGGCCAGGTGGGCGATGACCTTGACCGGCTCGGGCGGCAGGAGCAGCTGGTCGACCCCGGCCAGAACGGCCCTGAGCGCGGCCTCCTCCGGGGAGAAGGCGCCGGCGACGCCGCCCATTTCGAGGGCATCGGTGACGATGAGGCCGTCGAAGCCCATCTTTTTCCGGAGGAGCCCGGTCATGATGGGCCCGGAGAGCGTGGCCGGAAGCCCGGGCGTCGGGTCGAGGGCCGGGACGGCCAGGTGGGCCGTCATGACCGCCCTGACCCCGGCGTCGACGGCCGCCCGGAACGGGAAGAGCTCGACCTTCTCCAGGCGGTCGAGCCCGGCCGTCACGGTCGGCATCAGGCTGTGGGAATCCTGGGAGGTGTCGCCGTGGCCCGGGAAGTGCTTGGCCGTGGCGATCATGCCGTGGTCCTGGACGCCGCGGATGAAGGCGTTGGCGATGCGGCTGACGAGGGCCGGGTCGGCGCCGACGGACCGGGTGTTGATGATGGGGTTGTCGGGGTTGATGTTGACGTCGACGACCGGGGCGTAGGTCATGTGGATGCCCAGGGCCCGGCCTTCGACGGCCGTGACGCGTCCCATGGCGTAGGCCAGGTCCTCGGAGCCGGCCGCGCCGAGCGACATCAGCGGCGGGAAGAGGGTCGGGCCCGTGACCCGGTTGGCCGCCCCCCGCTCGAAATCGGAGGCCATGAGCAGGGGCACCTCGGCCAGCCTTTGGAAGGCGTTGACGAGCTCGGCCGTCTCGTGGACGTAGGCGGGCGCGAAGAGGATCAGGCCGCCGATCCCGGAGCCCGCGACCAGGTCCTCGAGCCGGCGGAGAGAGGCGCTGTCGGCGTTCCGGAAATCGCCCGTGAAGCGGCAGGCGACGAGCTGGCCGACCTTGTCCTCGACGGTCATCCGCCTCAGGGTCCGGGCGACCCAGGCGCCGTCGGGAGCGGCGAGGCGGGGGGTTTTGAGAGGGGCCGTCGACGGGGCCGGGCCCCGGGCGCAGCTCGAGACGGCCAGGGCGATCATCACGGCGGCGGCCGCGACGGCCGCTCTGTTCCTGGTCATGGCAGATGCCCTCCTCCGGTCACGGGATCCGTCGCCCTCACTGGAGGACGTATCTCAGGACGAACAGCCCGGCGACGACGTAGATCGGCCAGGGGACCCGGCGCCCCCGGCCGGCCGCGACCTTGAGCAGGACGTGGGAGATGAAGCCGAACGAGATCCCCTCGGTGATGCTCAGGGTCAGGGGCATGACGACGAGGCTCAGGAAGGCCGGGATGGCCTCGGTCGGGTCGTCCCAGTCGATGAACTTGACGCACTTCATCATCATGGAGCCGACGATGACGAGGGCCGGGGCGATGACCGGCCGCAGGGTCAGCCCGTTATATGAGACCTCGCCGCCGATCATCTCGGCCAGGGGGCTGAAGAAGAGGGCGCCGAGGAAGAGAGCCGAGGTCATGACGTTGGCCAGGCCCGTGCGGGCCCCCTGGGCGATGCCGGTGACGCTCTCGATGTAGCTCGAGACGGTCGACGTGCCGAGGAGGGTTCCGCCCACGGTGCCGGCGGCATCGGCGAGCATGGCCTTGTCGGCCCGGGGCAGCCGGCCGTCCTTGAGGAAGCCGGCCGAGCCGCCGACCCCGATGAGCGTGCCGATGGCGTCGAACACGTCGAGGAGCAGGAAGACGAAAACGACGGAGATGAGGCCGGTCCCGACGGCGCCGGCGATGTCGAGCTGGAGGAAGGTCGGGGCCAGGCTGGGCACGGGGGCGACGACGCCCCGGAACCGGACGATGCCGAGCGGCAGGCCGGCGGCCGCGGTGGCCAGGATGCCGGCGAGGATGGCGCCCGGGAGCCTGACGACGATGAGCACGGCGGTCAGAGCCAGGCCGAAGAGCGCGAGCAGCACGGGCCGGCTGGCGAGGTCGCCGAGGGCGACCAGGACGCCGGGCCTGGCGACCACGATGCCGCCGTACTCGAGGCCGACGAGGGCGATGAGCAGGCCGATGCCGACGGCGATGCCGTACTTGAGGGAGTCGGGCACGGCGGCCACCATCCTGCCCCAGACGCCGGCGAGGGCCAGGGCGACGAAGACGAGGCCGGAGAGGAAGTTGGCGCCGAGCGCGACCTGCCAGGTGTAGCCCATCGTGCCGCAGACGACGACGGCGAAGAAGATGTTGTGGCCCATGGCCGGGGCCTGGGCGATGGGGTAGCGGGCCAGCAGGCCCGTCAGGAGCGTGGCCAGGGCCGAGGCCAGGCAGGTCGCGACCATGACCGCGCCCCGGTCCATGCCCGTCGTGCCGAGCACGGCCGGCTGGACGAAGATGATGTAGGACATGGTCATGAAGGTCGTCGCCCCGCCGAGGAGCTCGCGGCGGACGGTCGTCTTGTTCTCGGCGAGCCGGAAGGTCTTCTCGAGCCAGTCCTTCATGTCCCTCCCCTCCCCCGTATCGCCGGCCCGGCGGCGGCCGGTCCGTCGGGCTCAGTACCGGACGAGCGTGCGCACCTCGACCGCCGGATGGGCCTTGCGGATGGCCGCCAAGCCGCCGAGGAAGCCGAGCTCGACGACGGCCCCGAAGCCGGCGACGTCGCCCCCGAGCAGCTTGACGAGGTCGATGGCGCTCACCGAGGACGAGCCGGTGGCGATGAGGTCGTCGACGATGAGGACGCGCTCCCCGGGCCGGACGCCGTCCTCGTGCATCTCGAAGTGCTCGACGGCGTACTCGTTGGGGGCCTGGACGCAGACCGCCTTGCGCGGCAGCTTGCCCTTCTTGCGGATGACGGTCAGCCCGAGCCGGAGCTCCCGGGCCAGCGCCGCGGCGAAGAGGAAGCCCCGGGATTCGATCCCGGCGATGATCGCGGGTTCCCGCGTCACGGCCCAGGCGGCCAGCTCGTCGACGGCGAAGTTGAAGGCCTCGGCGCTCTGGACGACGGGCGTGATGTCCTTGAAGACGATGCCGGGCTTGGGAAAATCGGGGACGTCGAGGATGAACGATTTGAGGTCGATGCTCATGGCACGGCTTACTTTACCAAAAACCCCCTGGAAAAAGAAGGGACCAACAAGAAGGGACCTCGTCCCTTCTTTTTGCTATACTGGAAAGAGATGGATATCGACTACACGCTCTATCTCGTGGCGGACGCCGAGTTCGCCGCCGGGCGGGACCTCGCCGGCCTCGTCGCCGCGGCCGTCGCGGGCGGAGCGACCGCCGTCCAGCTCCGGGGCAAGGGCCTCGCGGGAGGCGAGCTCCTCGCGCTCGGCCTCGAGCTCCAGGGCCGGTTGGCCGGCGCGGGCATCCCCCTCATCGTCAACGACCGGCTCGACGTCGCGCTGGCCTGCGGCGCGGCCGGCGTCCACCTGGGCCAGGGCGACGTGCCCATCGCTCTCGCGCGCAAGCTCCTGGGCTCCGGCCGCGTGATCGGGGTGTCGGTCAATACGCCCGGCGAGGCGCGCCGGGCCGCGGGCGAGGGCGCGGACTACGTCGGGGCCGGCCCGGCCTACGCGACCGCGACGAAGGAGACGGCCCTCCCCGTCCTCGGGCCCGAGGGGGTCCGGCTCGTCCGCCGCGCCGTCTCCATCCCGGTCGTCGCCATCGGCGGGATCGACGCCGGGAACGCGGCCGCGCTCGCCGCGGCCGGCGCGGACGGCATCGCCGTCGTTTCCGCCATTCTCGGCGCTCCGGACGCCCGGCTGGCGGCGGAGGAGCTGAAAAGGGCCTTCAAGCCTCAGGCCCGAAGGGAAAGGAGACCTCAATGAGATCCGCACTCGCCGTCACGCTGGCCGTGGCCCTCGTCCCGGCCTTCGCCGCCGCCCAGACAGGGGCGACCGCGCCGTCCCGCCAGGTCGAGAAGATCGGGCAGGCCGTGCGCGTCCTCGAGGAGATGACCGCGGAATCGGACAAGAGCGTCCCGGCCGGCCTCATCCGCGACTGCGCCGGCCTGGCCGTCATCCCCGACGTCATCAAGGCCGGCTTCATCCTCGGCGGCCGCCACGGCAAGGGCGTCCTCCTCGTCCGCACCGCGGACGGCGGCTGGAGCGACCCGTCCTTCGTCGACATCAAGGGCGGCAGCATCGGCTTCCAGGCCGGCGTGCAGTCGGCCGACATCATCCTCGTCTTCATGACCCCGCGCAGCATCGAGAACATCGGCCAGGGCAAGCTCACGCTGGGCGCGGACGCCACCGTCGCCGCCGGCCCGATCGGGCGGACGGCCGAGGCCAGCACGGACGCCGAGCTCAAGGCCGAGATCCTGGCCTACTCGCGCACCCGGGGACTGTTCGCCGGGCTGTCGCTCCAGGGCTCCTCCCTCCAGGAGGACGCCAAGGCCAACCGCGGCTTCTACGGGACGGAGATCTCCCCCAACGACATCTTCGCGGGGAAGGCGACGGCGGTCCCGGAGGCGGCGGCCCGGCTCAAGAAGGCGCTCGAGGCCCTGATCAGGGAGTGACGGTCAGGCGGCGCTCGTCGTCGCCGGCCGTTTCGATCCTCACCTCGATCCCCTTCACGGCGAAGGGCAGCTTCTCCGCCCACTCGACGACGACGATCCCCCGCCCGAGGAAGTCCTCCCACCCCAGGTCGAGGATGTCGGCCTCCCGGTCGAGCCGGTAGAGGTCGATGTGGAAGACGCGGTGACGGCCCTCGTAGACGTTGACGAGCGTGAACGAGGGGCTCGAGACGCGGTCGACGTCCGCGACGCCGGCCCCCGCCGCGAGGCCCTTGGCGAAGACCGTCTTGCCGGCCCCGAGCCCGCCGAAGAGCAGCACGACCTCGGTCCCCCCGAACCCGGCCGCCATCGCCCGGGCCAGCTCGAAGGTCTCCTCCTCGGAACGGGTCGTCACGGCCCGCACGCGGCTCACTCCCCCCCGGCCAGGGCCGTCATGGCCGGCGGCAGGAAGCGGATGACGTCGCCCGCGACGAGCGCCTTCTCGCCGAGCCTTTCCGCGGCGACGTCTCCGGCCAGCCCGTGGACGTAGACCGCCGCGACCACGGCCCCGATGGCGTTCTTCTCCTGGGCCAGCCCGGCGGCGACGATGCCGGCCAGGACGTCCCCGGTCCCGCCGCTGGCCAGGCCCGGGTTCCCCGTCGGATTGACGAAGACCCGTCCGTCCGGCGAGGAGACGAGCGTGCGGTGCCCCTTGAGGACGACCGTGACGCCGTGGTCCGCCGCGAACTCCGGGACGAGCTCCAGCCGGTGGCGAAGGACCTCCTCGATCGTCCGGCCGACGAGCCGGGCGAACTCGCCGGGATGCGGCGTGAGGACGGCCGGCGCGGCCAGGCGCCTGAGGATTTCGGGCTTCCCGGCGACGATGTTGAGCCCGTCGGCGTCGATGACGCACGGGGCCTTGATCTTCGGCAGGAGGCCCAGGACGAATTCCGCGGTCGACGCGTCGGTCGACAGCCCGGGGCCGACGAGGACGGCGTTTTTCCCCTTGAGAAGGGCGACGGCGCGAGGCAGGGCGGCGGCGTCGACGGTCCCGGCCGCCGTCGCCGCGAGCGGTTCCGTCATGAGCTCGGCCATGCCCCGGGCGACCGAAGGCAGGACCGGCGCGGCCGTGGCCACGGTGACCAGCCCGGCCCCCGCGCGCAGGGCGGCCCGGCCGGCCAGGACGGCCGCTCCCGATTTCCCGAGCGACCCGGCGACGACGAGGACGTGGCCGTAGGTGCCCTTGTGGGTGTCCTTTCTCCGCCCGCGGAAGAAGGGCCGCACGGCCTCTTCCTCGACCAGCTCGAGCCTGAGCTCCGGCCTGTCGAACAGGGCCGGCGGGATGCCGATCGGCGCGACGACCAGCTCGCCGACGCGGTCGGCCGCCGGCGGGAAGATGTGGGCGATCTTGGGCGCGGCCAGCGTCACCGTCAGGTCCGCCTCGACACACGGGCCGATCACCTCGAAGGTGTCCGCCGAGAGCCCCGAGGGGATGTCGACCGACAGCTTGAAGGCCGCCGATCTGTTGATGTCCGCGACGACGGCGGCGTTGAGGCCGTCGAGGGGCTTCGCCAGCCCCGTGCCGAAGAGCGCGTCGACGACGACCGTGGCCCCGAGGACCTTGCCCCGCCGTCTCTTCCAATCGGCCGCGTCCCGGATCTCGGCGACGGGGACGCCGGACATCAGGGCGACGGTCAGGTTGACGGCGGCGTCGCCGCCGACCTCCTCCCGGCCCGCGACGAGCAGGACCTCGGGCCGGGCGCCCGCGTTCGCGAGATGGCGGGCGACGACCAGGCCGTCCCCGCCGTTGTTGCCCTTCCCCGCCACGACGACGATGCGCTCGGCCCGGGGGTCGGGGAACTTCCCCTTGAGCGCCCGGACGATCCTCAGCCCGGCGTTCTCCATGAGCACGATCCCGGGGATGCCGATCCCCTCGATCGCCCGCCGGTCGATGTCCCTCATTTCCCGGGAGGTCAGTATCTTCATGGGAGGGATTTTAGCACATTTCGCTTGACACCGGATTTTCACGGGCATATTCTTGAGCTACCAGGGGAAAAGAGAGAGGGCCGGATGTATTTCCGTCTCAGGGGTGAAAGCTTTCCGTGGGGGATCCTAGACTTCATTTCCTCCTGATTTCTTCCTGTCCCTCCTGTTCCTTCTGAACGGTCTCTTTGTCCCCTCGCGCGAGCGTCCGGGGATCTTCTCCGCCGGAGAGGCCCCGCCGAGCTCATCTCGAAGGAGGGGGCATCATGAAAAGGACAAAAACCATCGTCATTGGGGGTCTGCTGGCGGCGTCGGTCGCGCTGATCACGATCGTCGTCGGCTCCCAGATC
>CAZFBC010000074.1:0-11067 GCA_964517245.1 uncultured Eubacteriales bacterium
TCAGGTCGGCCCGGGCCTGGCTCTCCGCGGCATATCCCTGCATGAGGTCGCCCGTGCTTGGGCTCGCTTTGGTCCCGGAGGTCTCCGAGCAGCCTGCCAGGACGGCCATGATGATCCCCCCGGCCAAACAGATCCTTATCTTTCCCATGGAATGCCCCTTTCCAGGGTTTTATATGGTATAATAGATTGACTTGTGTGGAAAAAGCCGATGAACGGGAATGAACCGAAAATGTTGGCCCCCGCGCCTGTGAGCCGGCGCCGATTCATAGGTCTGGGCGCCGCCGCCCTGGCCCTGCCGTTCATATCACGGATCCCGGCCGCCGCCTTCTCCGAGCCGCTTCCCCCCGACCGCGGCCTCTCCCTGTACAACACCCATACCGGGGAGCAGGCGGCCCTCGACTATTGCCATTCCGGCTGCCTCATCTCCCCGTCGCTCGAGAAGATCAATCACATCCTCAGAGACCATCGGACCGGAGAGACCAAGGACATCGATGTCCGTCTCCTCGACCTGCTTCATGTGCTCGCCCGGAAGGCGGGCGCCGACCGGCCCTTCCATATCATCTCCGGCTACCGGTCGCCCCGGACCAATGCCCACCTGCGGGCCAACGGGTCGGGCGTCGCCGAGAACAGCCTGCACCTTCTCGGGCAGGCCGTCGACATCCGGGTCCCGGGCCTCAGGCTTCAGGAGCTCTATCGGGCTGCGGTTTCCCTGCGGGCCGGTGGCGTGGGGATCTATCCCAAGTCGGACTTCGTCCACGTCGATATCGGCCGCGTCCGGACTTGGTAGGACGGGCGTCCCTGCCGTCGGCAGCGCATGCTGTCGCAAGGCCTCGGAGAGGGCCTCGTCCCGCCTGTAAATGTCCCCCCGGAATTGCACGCGCTCGTCGTCGGTCAACCAGGCGGTCCAATACAGGAGGTGGACTCCGATCGGATTCCGCAGGGAGATGACGCGGGTGGTCGTGTCCGCGAGCGCCGCCAGGATCTTTTCCCGGCTCCAGACCGGGTCGCCCCGCAGAATGTACTCGGCCAGCTCCAACGGCTGTTCGAGCCGGATGCAGCCCGAGCTGAGATCCCGCTCCGCCCGGGCGAAAAGCCCCCGGTCCGGGGTGTCGTGCAGGTAGACGTCGAACTTGTTCGGGAACATGAACTTGATCCGGCCGAGAGAGTTCCTGGGCCCCGGGTCCTGCCGGAACTTGAAGGCCTCGGCTTCGGCCTCGACCTGGGACCAGTCGACGGCTTCGGCGTCGATCTCCGGGGCTTCCTCCGACCAGCCGCGGAAGACCCGGATCCCCCTTTCCTTGAGATAACCCGGATCTTTCCTGGCCTTGGGCAGGATGTCCTCCCGGACGAGCTTGGGCGGGACGGTCCAGGTGGGGTTGATCTCGATGTAGGTCATCTTGCCGCTGAATTCCGGCGTGCGCCTGTAGGCGCTGCCGACGATGGCCGGCATGGACAGGACCTCCCGGGCGCCCTCGAAGACGCCGACGCGAAAATCGGCGACGTTGATCAGGATGTATTTCTCTCCCAGGTCCTGGGTGATCCAGCGCCAGCGCTCGAGGTTGGCCAGGATCTGCGTCAGCCGGACCTCGGCGGGGACGTTCAAGGCGGCCTCGGTCGCCGGCCCGACGATGCCGTCGGGCTGGAGACCGTGGCGGCGTTGGAAGGACTTGACGCCCTCCTCGAGCCCGCCGTCGAAAAAGTCCCGCCCGACGGACTCCGACAGCGCGATATCCCCCCTGGCTTCGAGGCCGGCCCGGAGGGCCTCGACCCTCGGGCCCTCGGCGCTCCTTTCGAGCTTCGGACCGGGCGGGAACTCCGGCCAGCCGCCCGCGGCGGCGGCGGTCCGGGTGGCCCGGAACGCCTTGATCAGGCCGCGGTACACGGCGTGGTTCGGCCGGAGCGAATCGAGCGCGCCGGGGAGGTCCTGGTCCGCCAGGCCCTTTTCCAGGACGGCGGCCAGGTCCTCGATGCGCCCCTTGATGAACCATTCGGACTGGAAGGTTTCCGGATCGACCTGGCCGTGGACGAGCTGAGACCCGCAGAGGAGGAAGGAGTCCGTCAGGAGCAGCTCCAGATCGACCAAGGCTTCGGGCCGGGCCTTCCGGGGCTTTTTCCCGAGGTCCTCCGTGATCTCGGACAGCAGGGATTCGATGGCCTCCAGGTGGTAGTTGTCGGGGTTCAGCCCGTCCTCGGAAACGAGGCGCAGGGCGCCCAGGTAGGACGAGGCCTCCGTGAGAGCGAGCCCGTCAAAGATCCAGGCCGGGCGGAAATCCCGGGCCCTGTAGAAATCGGGCAGGATCTCGGAGCCGCATAGCGGGATGTTCCGGCAATAGATGGGTCCGGTGGTCCCGGTCGGGCCGACCCGGGTCTGAAGCACGCTTCGAGTCGCCTCGACCGGAGAGATTTGTGAGATAGGCGGGGCCTTCGGAGGCCCGCAGGAGGGGAGCAGGACCGCCGCGCAGAGCGAAACGAGACCGAGAATCGCGGCCGCAGGTTTCAGATCCATGACCTTGAAAAGGCCCTCCTCAATGATATTCCCGCGCGGCGCGGGCGCTCAAGAGAGCGAACGCCGGCGCCTCGGCGGTTCCCTACACGCATGTTACACGCACGAATCATGCCATTTGGAATGAGGCGGGGAAACGTTGATTACAAAGGAGAAGGAGGGTCACGGCGGGAATGCTCAGGGAATTGGAGGCCACGCTTTCCTGCGGGGCAGGATTGCCGCTCGAGAAACAGGCCTGGGTTGGGATAGGAATGTCCCTGACTTTGCCGCCCGGGATTCGATCCCTCTCGCCGGCTCTTCCGCATCCCCCGGGAGATCAGCCCGCCAAGCCGGAGCGAGAGGGGCCGTCGAGAGGGGCCAAATCAGGCAAATTTCATCATCGGGAACAGGCGCCCTTTGTCTCCGGGCCCGAGCCCCGGCGCGAGGGAGGGGGGGGCGGGGGCAGAGCGACTACCGGCGCCTTTTCCAGTAGTAGCCGCCGCCGCCGAAAATGAGGATGGCCAGGACGATGATGATGATGAGTGTCGTGCTGCTCATGGTCGTTCCCTTTCTATTCTTTATTCTGTCGAATGATGGGAGTTGTCATTCCACGGCGCGCTTGACCGCGCGCTTCAGATCCTTGACCGCGCCCTTGGCCCGGCCCTTGATCTCATCCCTCCGGCCCTCTCGCTTGAGCTTCTTGTTGCCGGTCAAGTCCCCGACGGCTTGCTTGATCTTGCCCTTGCTCTTATCTGCCCATTCGCCCATCTTTTACCTCCTAGAGCAATAGCTAAAGCCGTTTTCGTGCCAGGATCCCTGCGTTTGCGCGGAATGTCGGGGGATGGATCTCCTATCAGGAAAAGGCCGAATTCCGGGCGACCGGTGATCCGGAGCTCGAGGGTGAACGGGCGAAACCGCTATCGTGAACAAAAAAACGGTCTCTTGATCGGCACAATTCCTGTTTGGTCGGACATTCCGGACAGACGGCAAAGGATGGGTTCATCTTGGGGTTCATCTTGGGGTCGGACCTCAGCAACAGCCATAAATATCAATAAGATAAACCATTTTTTGGATGGGCGTACAGTTTGAATTTCGATGTTTTTGGGGGCAAAAATGTCGAAATTCTCATGGCTATATCGATGGTTCTGGATTTTGTCGTTTTTGCCCCCAAAACTATGAAAGTATCAGTTTGGACGGGTCAGCAAGCGGGGCCTAATATGCTGTATTTATTGGAATTGCTGAGGTCCGACCCCAATTGATATAATGGCGGGGAGGGAAAGCGCCATGATCAAGACGAAGATCGTTTGCACCATCGGGCCGGCGTCGCGGTCCCCGGAAGTCCTGGAGCGGCTCGTCAGGGCCGGGATGGACGTCGCCCGGTTGAACTTCTCACACGGGACGAGGGAGGAGCACGGGCGCGTCATCGCCGATGTAAGGAGGGTCGCGCGACACCTGGGGCGAACCGTGGCCGTCCTTCAGGATCTGGCCGGACCGAAGATCAGGATCGGGCCGGTCCGCTCCGGTCCCGTCGTCCTCGAACCGGGGGCGTCCTTCACGCTGACGGCCCGGAAGGTGCCCGGGGACGCGGCGGCCGTCTCGATCAACTACCCGGCGCTGATCGCCGACGTCCGCAAGGGGGATGTCCTCCTGCTGAGCGACGGGGCCCTCGAGCTCGAGGTCGTCGCCGTCGAGGGGCGGGACGTGCGCTGCCGGGTGGTCATCGGCGGCCCGCTCAACTCCTTCAAGGGCATCAACCTGCCGGCCCGGACCTTGCGCGCGCCCAGCCTGACCGCCAAGGACAGGGACGACCTGCGTTTCGGACTGGAGAGCGATGTCGATTACGTCGCCCTGTCGTTCGTCCGCAACGCGGGAGACATCGCGACGGTCCGCCGGCACATGAAGCGGTGCGGGGGGAGCGTGCCCGTGATCGCCAAGATCGAGAAGCACGAGGCGCTGGACAACATGGACGCCATCGTCGCGGCCGCCGACGGGATCATGGTCGCCCGCGGCGATCTGGGCGTGGAGACGCCGCTCGAGAAGATCCCCCAGGTCCAGAAGGCCCTCATCCGGAAGTCCCGGGCCGCGGGCAAGCCGGTCATCACGGCCACGCAGATGCTGCGCTCCATGGTCGACAGCCCCCGGCCGACCCGGGCCGAAGTGACCGACGTGGCCAACGCTATCCTGGACGGGACGGACGCCGTCATGCTGTCCGAGGAGACGGCCACGGGCAAGTACCCGGTCGAGGCCGTGTCCATGATGGACGCCATCGCCCGAGAGACCGAGCGGGCGTCGCGCCGCCCGGACGGCGAAGGGCCGCGGCGTGACGAGCTCGGGCCGATCCCCGGCTCGCTTCCGGGCGCGGTGGCGTGCGCGGCCTCGAGCCTCGCGGCCGACGTCGGGGCGGCGGCCATCATCACCTTCACCCAGTCGGGGAGCACGGCGCGTCTCGTGTCTCGGTGCCGGCCCGACGTCCCCGTCCTGGCTTACACCCCGTCGGAAAGAACGCGGCGGCAGCTGGCCCTGTGTTGGGGCGTTTACCCGATCGTCGGTGCGAACATGGCCGGTACCGACGGGATGATCGCCGCGGCCCTGCGAGCCGCCCTGAACTCGGGGCTGGTCCGGAAAGGGCAGACGGTGGTCATCACGGCCGGTGTCCCGCCGGGCCGGCCCGGGACGACCAACCTCATCAAAGTCGAGAAAGTGCCTGGGGTCGGACCTCAGCAATAGACATATTTATCAATAAGATAAGCCATATTTTGGGGAAATCGTACAGTTTGAAATCGATGTTTTTAGGGCCAAAATTGAGTTTATTGCCCAAAGCAACAAAGCAATTTTAATGTTTTTGACCCCAAAAACGTTGACCCTTCAGTTTGAAGGGCGCTGAAAAACGGGCTTAATCCGCTGTATTTAAATGAATTGCTGAGGTCCGACCCCAAGCATCAACCCCAAGCATCAATCCGGCCGCAGCGTGACGAGATCGTCGCGGAACTCGGCGGACTCGAGGTCCAGGACGACGGGGGACAGCTCGGTCCCGTCCCAGCGGCGGGAATTGTCCTCGTGGGGGAGCTTCTCGATCATGTAGGCGATGCCCCACTTTTCGAGGAAATAGCGCGTGTCTTTCACGATCTGCTCCATCCGCAGCCGGTATTGGCTGTGATAGGCGTCGTTGCGGTCCACCTTGGAATAGTCGTGGTCGTGGATGGCCTCGGCCTCCGGGCAATAACGGATCTTGTACCCCGCCTTCCTGACGCTCAGGCTCAGGTCCTTGTCCTCGTTGGCGATGAAGATCCCCCGGCCGTCCGCGAGATCGTCGAAGCCGCCGACCTCGAACAGGACGTCCCGCCGGGCCAGGAGGGCCGTGGTCGTGTACCAGGGGACCTCTCCGCCCCGCGCCGCCAGCGGGTCCCGCCTCTTCAGCCCGGCCAGCGGCCCCGACTTGACCAGCCCGACGCCGTAGACACGGCCGCCCTTCTCGAGCGTCACGGTGTGGGCGCCGCAGTAGTAGACCGTCTCGATCTCCGCCTTCAGCAGCTTGGCCCCGACGAGGCCGGCCTTCGGGTCCCGGTCCGCGGCCGCCGCGAGATGGCCCAGCCATCCGGGCAGGACCAGGACGTCGTTGTCCATCATGACGATCCGCCCGCCCCGCGAATAATAGATGCCCTGGTTGCGCTGGCCCGTGGTGCCCGTGCTCTTGTCGTTGTAGATGACGTGGACGTTGGCGTGGGCGTCCTCGAGGGCGGTGATGATGTCGCGCGTCTCGCGGCCCGAGCCGACGTCGCTGAGAACGATCTCGCAGGGCTCGGACGTGTGGGCCACGATCGACTCGACGCACCGCTTCGTCGCGGCCCCCCGCTCCGCCGAGATGATGACGATCGACGTCAAGCGGCTGAAGTCCGGGCCGTGGACGGCGCCGTACTGGTCGACCGCCGCGGCCCGCTCGAGGTCCAGCGGCCGGCCGTCCCTGTCCAGGAACGCGTATCTCCGGGGGGCGTCTGAAAGCATCGGTGCCTCCTTGTCCGATCGGCGGTGTGTTCTTTATTTATCACATTCGGCAGCGCTTTGTCAGCCCGGCCGGGAGCCGGAGACGGCAGACGACCGGGGGAAGCGCGGAGGCGCGCGTATGCAGGTTGGCGGCGCCGCGCGGACGGACGGCTCCCGGGAGACGCGGCGCGCGCGCCGGCTACAGGCGAACGCGGCAGCCGCGGATGATGTCGACGGCCGCCGCCCGGGCGGCCTCGGCGCCAACGCCGGCTCCGGCGCCGCCGCGGGCCGCCATCGCAACCGCACCCACACCCGCACCGGCGCCCGCGGCCGCCGCGTCGACGCTCTCGAAATAGGCCGTCCAACCGTCCCGCTCGCGGGCCAGCCGGCGGTCCAGCCCGCCCGTTTCCGGGTCGGTGAAGCCGAGCTCGCGCCGAAGCCGCGGCGCGCCGTCACGGACGAATTCCAGCCCGGCCGCCGGGCGGCCCGCTTCGAACTCCGCGGCGGCCTCGAGAGCGAAGCGAAGGAGGGAGACGGCGCGCGGTATCCGCGACATGAAGCACCCGGTGAAGGGATCGAAGCGCTCCTTCAGGGCGGCGGTCCCGCCCAGCGCCCGGGCGTAGGCGGAGAACTGGAGGACGCGGAGGATGTCGCCGACGGCCTTCCCGACCCGCGCGGCCCGGACCGCGTCGCCGGCGAACGCCTCCTTGTCGTGCCGCATGACGAGGCCGGGGCGGTGGGCGTAAGCCAGGCGCGGGCGGCAGCGGCCGCCGCGCCCGCCGGCGTCCGTACCCGTTGCCGAACGCGCGCCCGCGCTCGCCGCCGCATCCGCCGCCGCCGACATCAGGTAGGCCTGGTCCTCGGCCCGGCCGATGAACGACGGCGTGAACGGGCGGTGGCGGCGAAGCGCGTCGATCAGGATGCCGTTCGTCCCGCCCGTGACGTGGACGCGCTGGAGGCAGGCCGTCCGCCCGTCGAGGGGCGGGGCGCCGTAGCGGGCCGTCATCTCGGCCTCGGTCGAGAGCGCCTGCGGCAGGCGGCTCCAGAAGAGACGCCCGGGCGCGGCGGGTCCGGCGTCCGGCCAGGCGACGTCGGGCGTGAAGAGGCCGCGCCGGATGTCCCGCTCGTCGACGAGCGCGCCGGCGATCATGCCGAGCTCGACCGGGGCGCCGTCGGCGTCCGTGCCGTGCGCGCCCCAGAGGGGCGTCCGGAAAAGGCCGGCCATGGAGGCCCCGGCCTC
Organism: uncultured Eubacteriales bacterium; assembly: GCA_964517245.1. GTDB lineage: Bacteria > Acidobacteriota > Aminicenantia > Aminicenantales > Saccharicenantaceae > RBG-16-66-30. The sequence goes on from CAZFBC010000074.1 coordinate 7,704, forward strand.
GCGCTCGAGCTCGGATTGTGGGAAGACCTGGTCGAGGTCGATCTTGAACACGGCCCGGACGGCGGGATCGACGACGGCCTGCCACAGCGCGGCCACGGCCTTGAGGAAGCTGTAGTGTCGCCCGTAGGGGCCGTCGACGCCGAAGACCTCGCGCAGGGCGTCCGCGTCGTCGCCCCGCCGGCCGGAGAGCGGGACGAGCGCCTTCTCGACGAGCCGGGCGGCGTCGGGTTCCGTGAAGACGTGGAGGTCCAGGTGGCGCAGGCCGCCCGCGCGAGCCAGCTCGCCCTCGAGCCAGGAGCGGGCGATCGGGCTCAGGCCGCGGTGCGTGACCGAGACCGAGAGGACGCACGCGGCTCGCGCGCCGGGCGGCGCGTTCCCCCTGCGGATCTCCCAGGCCAGGGCCTCGTCGAGATGCCGCAGGCCGTAGAGGACCTCGTTGTGCGCCGGCGCCGTCCCGACGCGGACGGGATGGTCGTACCAGTGCGCCTGGGGACCGGCCATGACCCGGGCGAGCTCCCGCCGGACGGCCGGCTCGAGCGGGAGCGCGTCGATGTCGGCGTCATCGGGCGGCGGCGCGAAGAGCGCGTTCGCGGTGAAGAGGATTTCGCGCACCGGGTCGGCGAGGGGCGAGGGGTTCAGGGCCGTGATCCGGACGAGGCGCCGGCGGCGGAGCTCCGCGGTCCGCTCCTCGCGCCGGCCGCGGAGACCGGCTCCCTCGGGGAAGAAGACGGACCAGAGGAGCTCCTGAACGGCGGGGGAGTATCCGGCCGGAAGGGCCGCTTCGAGCTCCCGGAGCCCCGCGGCGAAGGCCGGGTCGCCGGCCGCGGCGCGGTCGACGTCGCCGGGAACGAGATCGAGCGCGTCGCGGAAGAGGGCGGCCGCCGTCCCCCATTCCGGATCGGAGGCGAGGCGGCGGAGCAGGCCGTCGGCCGGCGCGGCCAGGGGGTGCGCGGCGCCGGCCAGCCGGACGAGGAAGGCGGCCGTCAGGGCGCGGGCCGTGTCCGCCGGCGTCGCCGGGGCGGCCGAGAAGTGCGGGATCGGGTCGCAGATTACGGCCGGCGTCCCGCCGTCTCCCGATCCGAAAAGGCCCGGCCAGACGCCGCAGCCCGACCGTTGGCGCTTGGCAGGGCTCGCTCCGGGGGACATGCACGGTCATCGTATGATTGTCCCGTCCGGATTGCAAGTTTCTTTGGGGTCGGACCTCAGCAACATGTGATATATAAATAACTTAGCCAATCTCCTGCGCTTTTCTTCAGTTTTAACGCGAACTAATTTTGCTATTTTTAGGCATAAAAATCGCAAACTATATGCATCGGCACCTCTGATATGGCTTTGTCCAAGCTGTTGCACTTCGGAGTTGAATGTGCGGGCCGAATAATGAAAACCTCGTTCGGAGCGGTGAAAGCGGTTTCGCGTTTTTGAGCCCAAAATTGTGAAATTTCGTGAAACCATCAGCTTGGCGGGCCCTCCAAAAATGGCGTATGCCACAGTATATAAACGATTTGCTGAGGTCCGACCCCAATTTCGGCCCCCCAATTACGACCTTGACACCCCGGCGGCCCGGGAATTAGGATGGCCGCATGCCGCTCATGCCATCGCCGGCCGCCGCCCTGGAGGCGCTCGCCGTCCCGAAGATCGACCGCGCCGACCTCGTCACCGTCAAGCTGCCGTTCGTGGCCCCGTTCGGAACGAGCGTCCACGTCTGGACCGACAAGGAAGCCCTGCTTCTGCGCCTCGAGTCCGGCGGCGTCACCGCGTGGAGCGAGTGTGTCTCGGACCCCGATCCGTTCTATTCCTACGAGACCAATGCGACGGCCCGCCATATCATCAGGGACTTCCTCTGGCCCATGGTCGAGCCGGGGCCGACGATGGGCGAGCTCGACGCGCGGTTCCGCCGAGTCCGCGGCCACGGCATGGCCAAGGCGACGATCGAGAACGGGCTCTTCGTCCTGATCGCACTCCAAAAGGGCGTCCCGCTCCACGCGCTCATGGGCCGGCCCGCGAAGAGGATCATGTCCGGCATCAGCATCGGCCTCAAGGAGACGCAAAACGAGCTGTTGGCCGCCGTCGAGAAGGCCATGGCCCGCAACTACGGGCGCGTCAAGATGAAGGTCAGGAAGGGCCAGGACATCGAATGGGTGCGGGCCGTGCGGGAGCGCTTTCCGGACCTCCGGCTCATGGTCGACGCCAACGGCGACTACTCGCTCGCGGACGCGGCCCGGCTCAGGGAGCTCGACGGCTTCGGGCTCATGATGGTCGAGCAGCCGCTTTCCTACAGCGACATCTACGAGCACTCGGTCCTGCAGCGGGAGATGAAGACCCCGATCTGTCTCGACGAATCCATCCACGGGCTGGCCGACGCGGCCGCCGCCATCGACCTGGGCGCCTGCCGCATCGTCAACGTCAAGCAGGGGAGGGTCGGCGGGCTCATGGAGTCGATGCGGATCGCCGGCCATTGCGCCGCGCACGGCGTCGACGTCTGGTCGGGCGGCATGGACGAGACGGGCATCGGCCGGGCCGTTAACATCCACCTCCAGACCGCCGAGGGCTTCACGCTGCCGGGCGACACGTCCGAGACGGCCAACTACTTCGACGAGGACATCGCCGACCCGCCCGTCGTCCTCGAGGGAGATGGGTTCATCCGCATCCCCGAGAGCCCCGGCCTCGGCGTCCGCGTCGTCCCCGAGCGCATTCTCAAGCGGGCCTTGGGCTGGGAGCGTCTTGGGGTTGGGGTTGGGGTCGGACCTCAGCAACATGTGATATATAAATAACTTAGCCAATCTCCTGCGCTTTTCTTCAGTTTTGACGCGAACTAATTTTGCTATTTTGGGCATAAAAAATGCAAACTATATGCGTCGGCATCCCTGATATGGCTTTGCCCAAGCTGTTGCACTTCGGAGTTGAATGTGCGGGCCCAAGAATGAAAACCTCGTTCGGAGCGGTGAAAGCGGTTTCTCGTTTTTGACCGCAAAATCGTGAAATATCGGGAAACCATCAGTTTGGCCAGCCCAATAAATGTTGATTAAAATACTGAAAAAAAACAAATTGCTGAGGTCCGACCCCAATGAGGATTTTCCGCCCGCCGCTTGACGGCCGCCGGGGCCGGCGGTATCCTCGGCTTTACGCGAAAGAAAACGGCCCGGGAGGCAACAATGACCACCATCCTGTCGAACGCTCATTCCCGTCGGAAGCGGGGCCGCGGCGCGCTCGGCCCGACCGGTCTCGCCGGCGCGGTGGCCATCGCCGTCGTTCTGGGCCTTCTCCTCGGCCGCGCCGTTCCCCCCGCACCCGCCCAGGAGCGCGGGGACGCCGACCTCGTCCGTAAGCAGCTCGAGTACACCCGGGCCAACTACGTCAAGCACGA
>CAZFBC010000075.1:0-10998 GCA_964517245.1 uncultured Eubacteriales bacterium
TGGGCCGCAGGAGCTCGGGATTGGGCGCGATGAGGTCGAGACGGAGGACCCCCGCAGCGTCGCACGTCCGCATGACGGCGCTGGCGTTGTGGGCGTTGGTCACGCCCTCGAGCACGACCCGCAGGTCGGCCTGCCGCGAGCCCAGCACGCGTTCGACCTTGGCGATCCTCTCCGGCGTCGGCATGGGCCAACTATACCAGACCGGCGCCGGGCCGACAACGCCGGGCGCCCGGGCGGTCCGGTTGACGGCCTCCGGCGCCGATGCTATCCTTCGGGCGGCGGAGGTAACGACATGACGATGAAGATCCCGCGTTCCGGCCTGTTCTTTCTGGCGGCCCTGCTGGCCCTGGCCGCTTCGGCATCGCCCCAGGAGCTCTTCTGGAACCAGTTCCGCGGCTTCGACGTCCCCTTCGTGCCGACCCCCCCGGAGGTCGTCGACGAGATGCTCCGCCTGGCCGGCGTGCGTTCCGGCGACGTCCTCTACGACCTCGGCTGCGGGGACGGCCGGATCGTCATCGCGGCGGCCAAGAGGTTCGGGGTCAAGGCCGTGGGCATCGACATCGATCCCGTCCGCATCGCCGAGAGCAACGACAACGCCGCCGCGGCCGGCCTCGCGGGCAAGGTGCGCTTCGTCCAGCAGGATCTCTTCGAGGCGGATTTCCGCGACGCCACGGTCGTCACCATGTACCTCCTGACCTCGGTCAACCTCCGGCTCCGGCCCAAGCTCCTGGCCGAGCTGCGGCCGGGGACGCGCCTGGTCTCGCACAGCTTCGACATGGAGGGATGGAGGCCCGACCGGACGACCGTCGTCGCAACGGCCTTCGGCGACGAGCGGAGCGTCCACTTCTGGACCGTGCCGGCCAACGTGTCCGGCCGCTGGCAGTGGGAGCTGGCCGACGGCCGGGGGACGAAACGATTCGAGCTCGTCGCGGACCAGGAGTTCCAGGCCGTGGCCGCGACCGCCACGGAGGGGGGCTTCACCGCCGCGGTCGAGGATGTCGCCCTCTCGGGCGACCTCCTCCGCTTCCGCCTCGTCTCCGAGGACGGCGGGAAGATGGTTTCCTTCCTCTACGAGGGCAAGGTCCTGGGCAACACGATCGCGGGGACGATCAGGCGGGCCGGCGATCCCAAGACGCCCCCCGTCCCCTGGCGGGCCCTCAGGGACCCGAAGACGGCCTCGGTCATCGCCAAGTAGCCGGAACGTGACGCCTGCTGACGTCGGCGCCGTCCTCGGCCTCTTGGGCATTCGCTTGGGCCGCCCCCGCCCCGACCTGCCGCTCTGCGGAAGCCCGGAACGGTGCCCCGAGCGAACAGCCGCCGAGGACGATCAAGGCCGCCTCTGGATCGTCGAAAGGCTCGATCCCGCGACGGCGCCGCGCCGGCAGGAGATCGCCGCCGCCGAGGCCCATCTCGGCGCCAGCCTGCCCGAGATCAGGCCGCCGCTTCCCTTCGCCCCCGGCCGCTACGTCGCCGGGCACGGCGGCGGGGCCTGGCAGGTCCGGCCCTTCGTCGAAGGCGTCGCCCTGGACCGTCCCGGCTTCGCCTTCGAAGGCTGGCGCGGCGAGGCGCTGGCCGGCCTCCTCGTGCGCTTCCGGGCCGCGGCTTCGGGCCTGCCCGCAGCCGGCTCGGACCTCGCCCTGCCCGGCTTCGTCCGGGGGCTCGTCGATACGCTGAGGATCCGCCGCCGCGCCCTGCTCGACCGCGTCCACCCGGCCGCCGTCTTCCTCGAGGGCGCCCTGTTTAAAAGCCTCGACCGGGTCCCCGCGGCCTTCAGCCACGGCGACTTCCACCCGCTCAACGTCATCTGGTCCCCGGCCGGCATCAACGCCCTCATCGACCTGGAGTTCTGCGGTTTCCGCCCGGAGACCTACGACGCCGCTCTCCTCGTCGGCTGCGTCGGCATGGAGGACCCCCGGGCCCTCTCCGGGGAACTTGTCCGGAGCTTCGTCGGCCGGCTGCGGGCCGAGGCCGGCTATTCCGAGGTTGGCTGGGGGTCGTTCTTCGGCCTGGTCCTGGCCCTCCGGTTCGCCTGGCTCTCCGAATGGCTGCGCCGGGACGACCGGGAGATGATCGACCTCGAGGCGGTCTACATCGGCCTGCTTCTGGAGGACCGGGAGGCGCTCGAAAAAGCCTGGGGCTGAGCCTCAGGACACGGCGGTGGGGATGCCGCCGTTCTTGTCCGAGTAGAGATGCTTGATCAGCGAGAGCAGCGTCTGGGAGATGCTGTGCAGGAATTCGACGCCGCTCTCGAAGAGGTCGTCGTCCTCCTCGCTCTTCTTGGTCCACTTGACCTCGCCGTCGACCTTGATCGACTGGTGGGTCCGCTCGAGGTCGATGACGATGCGGACGACGCTGCCGATCGGGAAATAGTGCGGCGTGCAGATCCTGGCGCCCGACAGGGAGATGTCGTGCGTGTGGGCGTTGATCCCGCGGCCGTAGAGGACTTCGGAGCCTTCCGACGTCGATTTGACGAATACCGTGTTCCGCTCCATGAACCGCTTGTCTTTTCTGTTGTCCATCGTCAACGTCCTCCGACAGGGGCTTTTCGTTAAGTTCAGGGCCATTCTCGGCCCAGGGGACGGAGGGGTCAATCACCCCTGGGGGTGATTCGTCGGGTGATAAGTCACCCCTTCGGGGAGGTCGGGGGCGGTCCCTAGCTCCGGCGGCCGAGGCTGTAGTCGAGCAGGCCCTTCAGGGTCGCCCGGTGCTTTTCCCCGACGGGCAGGGCCCGGATGCCCGCCTCCGCCCGCCGGGCCAGGCCCGCGGCGACCCCCGCGACGTCCTCCCGGACGCCCAGGCGCCCGGCCAGGCCGCGGACGAAGAGGATGTCCGCCTCCGTCGCGTCGCCGCGGCCGAACACGGCCTCGAGGCGCTCTCTGTCGGCCCCGGCCGCCCGGCCGAACAGGCGCAGGGAGTAAAGGGTCTGCTTCCCCTGGCGGATGTCGGAGCCCACGGGCTTGCCGGTCTTCCGGGCGTCGCCGAACAGTCCGAGCTCGTCGTCCTTGATCTGGAACAGGAGGCCGAGGTTCTCGCCGAGGCGGCGGAGCCCCGCCGTGACCCGGTCCCGGCCTCCGCCCAGGATCCAGCCGGCGGCGAGCGGCAGGGAGAACGTGTAGCGGGCGGTCTTGTACCTGTAGATGTCGAGGACGGCGCGCTCCGACAGGGGCGTGCGGGACGTCCCGGCCCGGACGTCCAGCATCTGGCCCAACCCGACCAGGCCGAACTCCGCCGCGGAGAGCCTCTGGACGGCGGCGGACCTTTCAGGCGGTCCGGGCAGGCCGGCCAGGGCCTCGAAGGCGAGGAAGATGGCGATCTCCCCGGCGCAGATGGCCATGCTCGTCCCGAAGTGGGCGGCCTCGTCCGGGCCGGCCGCTCCGGCCAGCCGGGCGTACTGCTCGTGGACCGAGGGCCCGCCCCGCCGCCGGGCGTCCCGGTCCATGATGTCGTCGTGGATGAGCAGGCCCGACTGGATGAGCTCGAAGGCGACGCCGGCCCGGACGGCGGCCGGCGCGACCCGGCCCGCGGCCATGTCGCAGCCGAGCGCGACGAGACCGCCCCGGACCATCTTGCCCTTCCGCGTGAACGCCGCCAGGCGCCGCAGGACGTCGGGGCCCCAGGGCTCGACCCGGCCGGCGTCCTTCCGCTTGGCCGCGAGGAAGACGTCGAGGTCGCGCCGGAGCCTGTCCTTGGCCTTCCGGAAATAGGCGTCGACGGTCATGGGGCCCCTTTCCCGGGGCCGGGCCCGGCGCCGCGGGCCTCGAGACGCCGGACGACCTCGACGATGAGCTCCATGGGCGTCGAGGCCCCCGAGGCGACGAAGACCGTGGCGTCCGCCGGGATGGCGATCGCCTCGACGCTCTCCGGCCGGTCGATGAGGTGGGTCCGCGGGTTGATGGCGCGGGCGATGTTGAACAGGTGCCCGGTGTTGGCGCTGTGGCGCGAGCCGATGACGATGACGCAGTCGGCCCGCCGCGTATGGCTCTCGACCTCGCGCTGGCGGGTCTTGGTCGGCTGGCAGATCGTGTCGTGGAAGACGCCGTCGGGGACGAGGGCGCGGATGCGCCCGACGATGGCCCGGGCCTCCGCCTCGACGAAGGTCGACTGGGCCACGACGCCGGCCCGGCGGACGCCCTCGAAGAGCTCGGGCGTCACCTCCTCGGGCGATTTGACGACGAGGGCCCGGGAGACCTGGCCGACGATGCCCCGGACCTCGTCGTGCCCGGCCTGGCCGATGACGACCGGCGTGCGGCCCCCGGCCTCCACCTCGCGGATGCGGTCGTGGATGATGCGGACCATCGGGCAGGTGGCGTCGACGTATTCGAGCCCGCGGGCCTCGAGCTCCGCGTAGCGCTTCCGGGCCGATCCGTGGCTCTGGAGGATGACCACTCCGCCGGGCGGGACCTCGTCGAGCGTCCGGACGACGCGCAGGCCCCGGGCCTTGAGCGACTCGACGACGTGCTCGTTGTGGACGATCTCGCCCAGCATGAAATAGGCCCGGTCGGGCCGGTCGGCCAGGAGACGGTCGGTCGTCTCCAGCGTCTTGCGGACGCCGAAGCAGTAGCTGAGGGTCTCGGACAGGACGATCTTCATGGCGCGTTCCCGGACGCCCCGCATTCTATGCGCAAGCCCGCGGCGGTGTCAACGAAGCGGGCGGCGCCGGGTTTGACTCGGGCGGCGGCCGGGGCTATCATCGGCCATCATCGGGCCGAAAGGAGTCCGCCATGCCGATCCTCCCCGCCGGGCCAAGGGCTTTGCGCCCGCTCGCCGTCCTCGCCGCCGTCTTCGCGGCCGCCGCCCTGTCCGCGCCGGCCGGCCCGGCCGCCGTCCCGGGGGACCGCTTCACCGAGACCCGGGCCATGGTCCCGATGCGGGACGGGGTCAAGCTCCACACGGTCGTCTACGCGCCGCGCAAGGCCGCGGGCCCTCTCCCTTTCCTGATCAAGCGGACGCCCTACGGCGTCTCGGGGGCGCCGCGGACCCTCGATTCCGAGGCCTACCGCGAGCTCGTCGAAGAGGGCTACATTTTCGTCTTCCAGGACATCCGCGGCCGTTACAAGTCCGAGGGCAGCTTCGTCATGATGCGCCCGCCGCGCGATCGGAGCGAAGCCGGGGCGGTCGACGAGAGCACGGACGCCTACGACACCGTCGCCTGGCTCCTCGCCAACGTCCCCGGCCACAACGGCCGGGCCGGGTTCATGGGCATCTCCTACGACGGCTGGCTGGCGGCGATGGTCCTCGTCGACCCGCACCCGGCCGTCCGGGCCGTCTCGCCGCAGGCCCCGCCCGCGGACATGTACCTCGGCGACGACTTCCACCACAACGGGGCGTTCCGGCTGAGCTACGGCTTCGAGTACGCGACGCGGATGGAGACCACGAAGGAGCAGACCAACTTCCGTTTCGACCGCTTCGACACCTTCGAGTGGTACCTTCGGCTCGGGCCCCTGTCGGCGGTGAACGAGGCCCATCTGCTCGGCCGGATACCGACCTGGAACGACTTCGTCGCCCACCCCGATTACGACGCCTTCTGGCAGAGGCAGGCCTTGGCCCCGTATTTGACGCGGGTGACCGCGCCGACGCTGACCGTGGGCGGCTGGTGGGACCAGGAGGACCTCTACGGGCCGCAGAAGCTCTACGAGACCCTCGAGCCCCATGACGCCGGCGGAGAGAGCTTTTTCGTCGCCGGCCCCTGGAACCACGGCGGCTGGATGCGGGCCGACGGGAGCGCGCTGGGCCGGATCAAGTTCGGCTCCAACACGTCGAAGGAGTTCCGCGAGCGCATCCAGGCGCCCTTCTTCGCCCGCTACCTCAAGGACAGGAGCGGCTGGGACGTCCCCGAGGCGGTCACGTTCCGGACGGGGGCCAACGCCTGGCAGGTCTACGACGAATGGCCGCCCCGCCGGCTGACCGGGGAGCGCGGCCTCTACTTCCGGGAGGACGGCCGCCTGTCGTTCGAGGCCCCCTCGACGGAAGACGCCGGGGCCTTCGACGCCTACGTCTCCGACCCGGCCCGTCCCGTGCCCTACAGGCCGCGCCCGATCGAGGCGACCTACGACCCGCGCGGCTCGGGCTGGGGGACGTGGCTCGTCGGCGACCAGCGCTTCGTCCACTTGAGGCCGGACGTCCTGAGCTGGGAGACGGCGCCGCTCGCCGAGGACGTCACCGTGACCGGACCGGTCACCGCCCGGCTGTTCGCCTCGAAGACGGGGACGGACGCCGACTGGGTGGTCAAGCTCATCGACGTCCACCCCGAGGACCGTCCGGACGACCCGGCCATGGGAGGCTACCAGCTGATGATCGCCTCCGAGGTCTTCCGCGGCCGGTACCGGGCGGGCTTCGAGAAGCCAGGGCCGCTCGTCCCCGGCCGGGTCACCGACTTCACGATCGACCTCCACGCGGTCGACCATTGCTTCCTCAAGGGCCACAGGATCATGGTCCAGGTCCAGAGCACCTGGTTCCCGCTCATCGACAGGAACCCGCAGACCTTCGTCGGGAACATCTTCGAAGCCGGGGCCTCCGACTTCCGGCCGGCGGAGCACCGCGTCTTCCGGACCGCGGCCCATCCGTCCCGGATCGTCCTGCCGGTCCTGCGCTGACGGGGGGTCAGGGTCGTTCGCGCCTGCGGCGGAGGAAGAGGAAGACGTCCATCGAGATCCCGGCCGTCGCGTGGAGGACGAGCGGGTAGAGGAAGGACCCGGTGACGTGGGCGATGAGCCCGAGGACCGGGCCGGCCAGGGCGGCGGCGAGGATCTCCCTGCGCGGGTGGCCGATGTGGAGGAGCGTCGAGACGGTCGTCTGCACGGCCAGGGCGGGGAGGAGCCCGGCGGTCCGGACGAGCGGCAGGAAGAGGAGGCCCCGGAAGACGGATTCCCAGGACAGGTAGTAGAGGAAGAAATAAGTGACCTCGTAGAGGGCGAAGGTCCGTCCGTCGGCGCAGGCGGCCTTGGCGAAGGGATACATCTCCCGGATCTCCGGGTCCCGCGAGGCCGAGAGTCCGGCGAGGACGGCCAGGGGCAGGAGGGCGAGGGTGACGACGAGGCCCGGGCGGACCTCGCCGACGCTCCAGCCGAAACCCGCCAGCGTCTCCAGGGGCCGGGCCGCGGTCAGCGCGACCGTGGCGCAGGGGACGGCCAGGAGAAGGACGAACGCCGCCGCGAAATAGAGGCGCGCGGCGGAGAGCTCATCGCGCGTCCTCCGGAGGACGCGGAAGTGGAGGACGGACGCGAGCAGGATCAGGCCCAGGGCGAGCTCCAGGTAGGCGAAGGCCAGGGGCAGGCCGCCCGGCCCGGCGGCGCGCTCAAGCCAGTCGGCCATCCGCCTTCTCCTTCCTGTACCAGGCGACGATGCCGGCGAACTGCCCGGCGAAGTCGTCGTCGGGCCGGTAGTTCAGGTCGGCGACGGTCCTCGAGATGTCGTAGGTCGTCTCCGTGGTGACGCGCCTGACCCGGTACGGGCTGAGAGCGCCCTCGAAGCGGGGGAGAACGGCCTCGACGAGGCCCGAGGCCGCGGCCATGGCCCGGGCCAGGAAGACGGGGACATAGACCCTCTGCGGCCTGCCCACGCCTGCCTGGAAGGCCCGGAAGAGGTCCCGCCAGGCGGGGAGCGCGCCGTTCGTCACCGTGTAGGCCCGGCCCTCGATCCCGGGCGTGACCAAAGCCAGCTCCACGGCCTGGCCCAGGTTGTCGATGTGGCAGTAGCCGAAGCGCCGGCGGCCGCCTCCGACGACGAGGGGCACCCCCCGCTCGCAGCCGTCGAGTAGCCGGGCGCTGCTGACGCGGTCGTTGGGCCCCAGGACGTCGCCGGGCCTGAGAATGACGGCGGGAAAGCCGTGGAGCGCGCGCAGGTCGCGCAGCTCGTTCTCCGTCCGTATCTTGTGGCGCACGTAGGGGAGGAAGACGGCCGTCCGGCCGGGGCGCTCCTCGGAGATGTCCCGGCGGCCGAAACCGAGCGTCAGGGCCGTGGAGATGTAGACGAAGCGCTCCAGGGGCGCTCCCGTCGCGCGGAGCCTCCGGACAAAGCTCCGGGTCAGGTCGAAGATGCCGCGGCCGCAGGTCTCGTCGTCCGCCGTGTCGGAGACGACGGAGGCGGCATGGACGACGTGGGTCGTCCCGGGAGGCAGCTCGATCCGCTCGGAGAAGCGGAGGTCGCCACGGACGAGCCTGACGCCGAGCCCGTCGAGGAAGCGGAGGTCGGACGAGTCGCGCACGAGGGCGTCGACCGCCCAGCCGCGGCCGAGGAGCCGTCGGCAGAGGTTCGAGCCGATGAAACCGCTGGCGCCCGTGACCAGGACCCGGCTCAAGCCGCGCCTCCGGTCCGGACGGGCGGCCGCGCGCCGCAGGCGCGGGCGAGAACCGGCGCCGCGAGGATGACGGCCAAAGCCGCGGCGACGCCGATGACGGCGTCGGACACGTAGTGGAAGCGGCCGTAGACCGTCGAGAAGTAGAGCGACAGCACGACGGGGGCGAGGATGGGGAAGCCGTGCCGCGTGTGCTTCCTCGACATGTGCCACATCACCGTGGCCACGGCGCAATGCGGGCTGGGGATGGAGCCTCCGGCCGTGTGGATGTTGGCCCGGATCCATTCGGCCGCGGCGCCGAACGGCCCGGAGGGGAGGGGCGTCGTCAGGAGGGCGCGGACCTTCTCCCAGTACATGGGGCTGGCCACGGGAAAGAGGATGAACCCGGCGCCGCAGGCGAGGTTGACGAGGCCCAGGTGGTAGAGGTAGTCCTCGTTGGCCTCCTCGCCGCGCCGAAAATAGATGATCGCGCCGAGGGCGGGGTAGATGACGACGTAGACGACGTAGACGAACAGCATCCACTCCGTCAGCGGCAGGGCGTAGAGCTTCTGGACCGCGACGACCGGCTGGACGCCGAAGACCGCCTGCTCCCAGGCCAGGACGCGGTCGTCCTGCCAGGGGAAGAAGAGGAGTTGGAGGTCGTTGGCCGACCGGTAGACTTGGAGAAAGGTCAGCTGGACCGCGGCCGTCCGCACGAGGAACCGGGGCCAGGGTCGCCGGAGGCGGCGGAGGGCGGCCAGCGAGCCGGCGTAGAGGGCGAAGAAGACGAGGTTGGTGCCGATCGTCAGCGCCGGCCGCTCGAGGCGGCCGCTGAAGGCGGCGGCGAGGAGCGTCAGGGCGGCGAGCCCGCCCAGCGTCACGGCGTCGGTCAGCCTGTTCATCCGCATGCGCTTTCCCGCTTCCTCCCGCGGGATAGGGGATTCTAACAGAACCGCGACGGGGAAAAAAGGGGCCGCCGCCGGCATTGACCCCCCTCGCGGCTCTGTGCTATAACTCGCGTCCATGAAGAGCGTTCTGTTCGCCACGAAGAGCCTCGAGCAGCTGACTCGGGAGGCCTCTTCCGAATCCTCCGGACTCAAGCGCGTCCTGGGGCCCTGGCACCTCGTCTTCCTCGGCGTCGGGGCCATCGTCGGGGCCGGCATCTTCGTCATCACCGGCCACGCCGCCGCGCAGTACGCCGGCCCGGCCGTCACGCTGTCCTTCGTGCTGGCCGGCCTGACCTGCGCCTTCGCCGGCCTCTGCTACGCCGAGTTCGCCTCGCTCATCCCCATCGCCGGCAGCGCCTACACCTACGCCTATTCGACCCTCGGCGAGCTCATCGCCTGGATCATCGGCTGGGACCTCATCCTGGAGTACTCGCTGGGGGCGACGACCGTGGCCATCGGCTGGTCCGGCTACGTCGTCAGCTTCCTCAAGGGCATCGGCGTGTCGTTCCCGGCCGCCCTGGCCGAGGCCCCCTATTCCTTCAATCCCCAGACCGGCGCCTGGACGAAGACGGGCGCCCTCTTCAACCTGCCGGCCGCCCTGGTCATCGCCCTCATCACCTACGTCCTCGTCCGGGGCATCCGGGAGTCGGCGACGGTCAACTCCGTCATCGTCGTCCTCAAGATCGGCATCATCCTCGTCTTCATCGGGGCCGGCCTGTTCTTCCTCAAGCCCGACCTCTGGAAGCCGTTCATCCCCCCGAACCAGGGCCAGTTCGGGTTCTTCGGCCTGAGCGGCATCCTGCGCGGCGCCGGGGTGATGTTCTTCGCCTACCTCGGCTTCGACGCCGTCTCGACGGCGGCCCAGGAGGCCAAAAACCCCAAGCGCGACATGCCCATCGGCATCCTCGGCTCCCTTTTCGCCTGCACGGCCATCTACATCGCCTTCTCGCTCGTCCTCACGGGCGTCGTGTCCTACACCGAGCTCAACGTCGCCGCGCCCGTCGCCGTGGCCATCGACGCCATGCGCCTCTTCTGGCTGTCGCCCCTGGTCAAGATCGCCGCCATCGTCGGCCTGATGTCGGTCATGATGGTCCAGCTCATGGGCCAGCCGCGCATCTTCTTCACCATGGCCAAGGACGGCCTCCTGCCCGCCGCGGCGGCCCGGGTCCACCCGCGGCACGGGACGCCCCACGTCACGACGGTCGCCACGGGGCTCGTCGTCGGCGTCGCCGCCTCGCTCCTGCCCATCGGCATCGTCGGCGAGCTGGTCAGCATCGGGACCCTCTTCGCCTTCGTCATCGTCTGCGGCGGCGTGCTCGTCCTCCGCTACACCCGACCCGACATCCCCCGGCCGTTCCGGACCCCGCTCGTCCCGTTCGTGCCGGTCCTGGGCATCCTGTCCTGCCTGTACCTGATGTCCGGCCTGCCCCGGGACACCTGGCTCCGCCTCATCGCCTGGATGGGGCTCGGCCTCGTCATCTACTTCACCTACGGCATCCGCCACAGCAAGCTGAGGAGAAGGCCATGAGCGCTCCGTCCGCGACACCCCCCGCCGCGGCCGCAGACCGCGGCTTCAAGCGGGAGATGTCCCTCTTCGACGCCATGATGATCGTCATGGGGGCCATGATCGGCTCGGGCATCTTCATCGTCAGCGCCGACATCGCCCGGACGGTCGGCTCGCCCGGCCTCCTGCTCGTCGTCTGGCTCGTCACCGGCGTCGTCACGGTCATCGGCGCCCTGAGCTACGGCGAGCTGGCCGGCATGATGCCCCAAGCCGGC
>CAZFBC010000076.1:0-10979 GCA_964517245.1 uncultured Eubacteriales bacterium
AGCAGACGTTCTACCACTGAACTACGCCCGCCCGTCCCTGCCGGGAGGGACAGCACGCCTTAAACTAGCAGAATCGCCGGGGACTGTCAACCTAGCGGGAGACGGTCATCTGGACTTCGCTGCCGATGTCGACGACGTCGCGCGCGGAGAGGATCTTGACGGTCGACGTGGCGCCGCGGACGTCGATGACGATGGCGCTGGCGACGGCCTCGCGCGGCAGGTCGGGCCGGGGCCGGTGGAACACGTTGAGCTGGTCGCCGATCTGCACGCAGTGCTGGCGGCCCATGTCGATCAGGGCCCACTGGCCCGTCGCGGAGAGCTGGAAGTCGTTCTCGATGTAGACGACCTGGCCCTTCCGCGTGGCGTTCGGGTCCATGTCGCCGAAGCCCTCGTCCTTGCCGATCTCGCCGGGCTCCTCCTCGAACGGCAGCAGGAAATCGCCGACCTTGACCGTGCCGCAGCTCTTCTCGACCTTGGCCGTGGCCAGCTCGTCCTCGAGGCGGACGATCCGGGCCCGGCCGTGCCGCTCCATCACGGTCCCGAGCTTGCCGACCTTCTCGCGGAGCCCGAGGGTGAGGAAGAGCTGGCCGATCTCCAGCCCGTCGGCCGTGCCTTTGTCGATGTAGATGATGTCCCCGTCGGAGAAGATGGACTTCTCGTTCATGCGCTCGGCCCCGACGATCCGGATGTCGGGGAGGAGCTTGCCCTCCTCGTGCATGTAGAAGGAGCAGTTGAGGTCCGTTTCGTTGATCAGCTGGTAGGTCTCGTCGAAGATCTTGGCTTTCTTGATGACGTCCTGTGGCGCGTCCGCGGCGAGCGGCCGGCCCGGGACGACGAGGACCAGGATGGCGAGAACGAGGGCGCCCGACGCCGCAAAGAGTCCGGATTTTCTGCTCATGGTCACACCTCTTGGCCGATGGAGTTCCACCCGGCGTTATTATAGGAGGCCGCTCTCGCGGCTGTCAACACATAGTTAGCGCCCGCTCCCCGTGGACAACCGGTTTCGATTCGATTAAAATGATTCAAGCCACAAGGTTAGTCGTGCCGCAGGACCGAATGTCAAAAAAAATATCGGTGGCCCTGATCTTCGGAGGCCGGTCGGCGGAGCACGAGATCTCCCTGATCTCCGCCTCCGCCGTTCACAGGAACCTGGACCGGAAGAGGTTCGAGGTCCGGTCCATTTACATCACCCGGGACGGCCTCTGGAAGGCCGTCGAGGCGCCCTCGAGGGACATCGCGGCGCTCGAGCGGGGCCGGGCCTTTCCCTTCCTCCCCTGGGAGGCCGGGCCGCGGGCGCCGGCCTTCGGCGCCGACATCTATTTCCCGGTCCTCCACGGGCCCTTCGGCGAGGACGGCACGATCCAAGGCCTGCTCGAGATGGCCGGGGTCCCCTTCGTCGGGGCCGGGGTCGCGGGATCGGCCCTGGGCATGGACAAGGCCCTGACCAAGTCGGTCCTCCGCGACCGCGGGCTGCCCGTCGTCCCCTGCGTCGCCGTCGGCGAAGCGGACTGGCGGGCCGACGCGGCCCGCGTCCTCCGGAGCATCCGCCGGGCCCTGCCCCTGCCGCTCTTCGTCAAGCCCTCGAGCCTCGGCTCGAGCGTCGGGATCACCAAGGTCGCCGACCGCGGCGGGATCCGGGCCGCCCTCGACACGGCTTTCCGCTACGGCTCGACGGCCCTCGTCGAAAAGGCCATCGCCGGCCGCGAGCTCGAGCTGAGCGTCCTCGGGAACGAGGACCCCGAGGCCTCCCTCCCCGGCGAGATCATCCCCCACGGCGAGTTCTACGATTACGCCGACAAGTACCTCGACGGGAAGACGGGGTTCGTCATCCCGGCCGAGCTCGGGCCGCGGACCACGGCCAGGATCAGGACGCTCGGCGTCGCGGCCTTCCGGGCCCTGGCCTGCTCCGGGATGGCCCGGGTGGACTTCTTCCTCGAGAAGGGGACGGGACGCCTCTACGTCAACGAGATCAACACCATCCCCGGCTTCACCGAGATCAGCATGTACCCCAAGCTCTGGGCCGCCTCGGGCCTGCCGTTCCCGCGGCTCGTCGAGCGGCTCGTCGAGCTCGGCTTCGAGCGGCACCGGGCCCGGAAAGTCTGCGTCGAAAGGGACCCCTGATGCGGGTCCTGGGCATCGATTACGGGGACCGGCACCTCGGCCTGGCCCTGAGCGATCCCCTGCTCATCACCGCCCAGCCCCTGGGGTCCTACGAGCTCAGCGGCAGCGACAAGGCCGACCGCCGCTACTTCCGGGACCTCGTCGCTAAGCACGACGTCGGGGAGATCGTCCTGGGCGATCCCCTGCGCATGGACGGCAGCTCCGGGACGCGGTCCGAAAAGACCCGGGAGTTCGCGGCCTGGCTCGTCCGGGCCGTCGGCCGGCCCGTCGTTCTCGTGGACGAGCGCCTGACGACGCAGCAGGCCCTCAAGACCCTCGAGGACGAGAAGCTCCGCGGCAAGAAGAAGAAGGACTGGGAGGACCGGATCGCGGCCGTCATCATCCTGTCGACCTACCTGGAGCGGAAGCGCGGTGAGCGCGATACTCCTGAGAACGGCTAGGGCCGCGCTCCTGGCCGGGGTCGCCCTCCTCCCGGCGCTAACCGGGTGGCTGGTCCGGGAGCTCGAGGCTCCCGCGGGCCGGGCGCCGGACGGCCTCTTCGAGATCGAGAAGGGCTGGACCGCGCGCACGGTCATCGACCGCCTGCGCGACGGCGGCTTCGTCCGCAGCGCCCTCCCGCTCGGGCTGGCCTGCCGCCTTTTCTACCCGGAGAAGGGCTTCAAGGCCGGCGAATACCTGCTCGCCCCGCCGCTCGGGGCCAAGGACGCGCTCTTCCGGATGTTCGGAGGCCGGATCCACCTCGTGCCCGTCACCGTTCCCGAAGGCCTGACCGGCAGGGAGACCGCGGCGCTCCTCCGGCCCGGCGACCCCGACGGCGAGGCGGCCTTCCTGAAGGCCTTCCGCGACACCGGCCTCATCGCCGACCTGGACCCCGAGGCCGGGGACCTCGAAGGCTATCTCTTCCCGGACACCTACCGCCTCCCGGGGAAGGCGACCGAGGCCGACATCGTCGCCGCCATGGTCGGCGGGTTCCGCGAGGTCTTCGACGGGGAGAGGAGGCGGCGCGCGGAGGCGCTCGGGATGAGCGTCCGCGACGTGGTCACGCTGGCCTCGCTCGTCGAGGAGGAGACGGCCCTGGCCGGGGAGCGGCCGCTCGTGTCGGCGGTGTTCCACAACCGGCTGAGGATCGGGATGAAGCTCGACTGCGATCCGACCGTCGCTTACGCGCTCAAGCTCGAGGGCCGCTACACGGGCCGCCTCCTCCTGCGCGACCTGAGGCACCCTTCCCCCTACAACACCTATCTCCACTCGGGGCTGCCTCCGGGCCCCATCTCCAATCCCGGGCGGGCGGCCATCGACGCCGCCCTTCATCCCGCGGCGGAGGGATATCTCTACTTCGTCGCCCGGGGCGACGGCGGCCACCGCTTCAGCCGCTCTCTCGGCGAGCACCTCGACGCCGTGCGCCTCTACCGGGAATTGAAAAATAACTGAAATTTGATATATTGAAGGCCGTAAAAGACCTTTACATACTCTCCCGGATTTCCCCGACAGTCCGGTGTTTCAAACCGGATAAGTTGGCATGAGAATTGCTCTCTAGGGAAGCGGAAGTGAACGAGACGATACCGACAGGAGGAAAAATGAAAGCTTCCAGAACGTTCGCAGCAGCGCTCGCGCTCATCTTCGTCGTCAGCGTTCTCGCGGTGTCCGTGCAGGCGGCGCCCGGGATCCAGAAGAACAAGAAGCCGGCCGCCAAGACGGCGGTCAAGGGCATGCCCAAGGAAGTCGCGGCCCTGATCCAGGAAGGCCTGGCGGCCCGCCAGGGGAGGCAGGACATCCCCTTCACCTTCTTCAAGCAGCTCGTCCTGCCCGCCAGGGACAACAAGGTCTATCCCATCTATTTCTTCAACGCCAAGAACGGCGATCTCGGCTACGCCCCCTCGGCCTCCGGCACGGACGAGATGGAAGTGACCCTCGACCTCTACTTCCAGTTCTTCCAGGTCGCCGCGGACGGAACGCTCAAGGCCGGACTGGGCGGCAAGTCCTCGCCGGTCCTCAGGACCCCGGCCGAGGGCTACAGCCCCGACGCGGAGGACTTCTACTCGTTCGACCTGGGCCGGCTGGGGATGTCCCCCGGCAACTACACCCTGGCCCTCGTCCTCGGCACGCCGGACATGAAGAAGCTGAGCGTCGCCTACAGCGACATCGACCTGACGGCCACCGCCGCCCGGCAGTCCGGGTTCTGGCTGACGGACCCCGTCATCGTGAAGAGCGCCGAGCAGGTCGAGCCCGACCAGCAGCCGACGCTCCACCGCGGCAGCTTCACCTGGGGCGGCCTCAAGGTCGTGCCCAACGCCCTCAACGAGATCGCCGTCGGCCAGGTCCTCGACACCCTGTTCTTCGCCGTCGGCGCGGCCCCCAAGCAGGCCGACGACCCGCAGCCGACGAACGAGCTCGAGGTCGTCTTCGAAGTCCGGGCGGAGGACGGCAAGTCGGTCATCAAGTGGGCGCCCACGACCTACGACATCTACTTCGTCAACATCCCGCTCCCTCTCGAGAACACCGTCGAGATCGAGACGACGGACGAAAAGGGCGCGGTGTCCAAGAAGCAGGAAAAGCGGCCCCTGGCGGCGGGCAAGTACACGCTCCTCGTCGGGATTACGGACAAGGTCACCGGGAAGACGGCCGACGCCAGCATGGCCTTCTCGGTCAAGTGACCGGCGGCTACTTCTTAAGGTACTCGAGAAGCTGTTTGGCGAGCCCGGCCTTCTCGTGGTCGGGCGCGAGGGACACGAACTTCTCCAGGCTGGCCACGGCGTCCGTGACCTTGTTCTGACCGATGAGGATGGTCCCCATCTGGTAGTAGGCGTCGGCGTAATCCGGCTTGAGCTCGACGGCCTTCTCGAAGCGCGGCAGGGCCGCCTCCGCTTCGCCCAGGTTGACCAGGCAGACGCCCATGTTGTACTGGGCGTCGGGGTCGTCGGGGCTCAGGCCGGCGGCCTTCTCGTAGAACGGCCGGGCCTCGGCGAACAGGTCCGTCTTGGCCAGAGCCTCGCCGACTTCCTTGTTGGCGCTGTAGCTCTCGGGATTGAGCTCGGCCGCCTTGCGGAACGAGGCCAGGGCTTCCTCGGGCTTGTCCAGCTTTTTCTGGGCCAGCCCGAGATTGAGCCGGTACCCCCAGTTCTCCGGGTCCAGCCCGACGGCTTCGCCGTAGGCGTCGGCGGCCTCGGCGTACTTGAGTTCGCCGAAGAGCTTGTTCCCCTTGAGGAAGGCCTTGTCGGCCGCCGAATAGGACCTTTCGGCCTCGGCCTGGATGGACTTGAGCCTGATCTCGAAGGTCTCCTCGCCGGCCACGCCGACGTGGATCTCCGACGACCCGGGCGCGTAGCCGGCCTTCTTCACGCTGATCATGAAGTAGCCGGGCATCAGCCCGATCTGGATGAAGTGGCCCTGGGCGTCGGTCTTGAGGTCGTAGCGGATCTTCGAGGTCTTCTGCGAGACGATCGTCACCTCGGCCTTCTCGACGGGCTTGCCCTCCTGGTCGAGGACGCGCCCGGAAACCTTGCCCTGGAACTGGGCCAGGGCCGGGACCGCGAGGGCGAAGACGAGAAGCAGGATGAAGGCGGTTCTCTTTGTTGACATCGATGACTCCTAACGTTGTTCGATGCGTTTTCGCGCCTGTTCCTCCAGCGCCTTGACCGCGGGCTGTCCGGGAACGAGCGCGAGGGATCTCTCTAGCAGGGGCAGGGCCTTCTCGGGCCGACCGAGGGCCAGATGGCATTCGGCGGCCAGGTTGAGAACCGGGATCTCGGTCGCTTCGGCCATGAGCTTGTCGAGGTAGACCAGGGCGGCCTCCCACTCCTTCAGGCCGGCGTGACCCAGGGCGATGACCTTGGCCGCCTCCCGGTCCGGCACGCGCCCGTACAGGGGGACGGCGTGGGCCAGGGACTCCCGGTACAGGCCCAGGCCGTAGAGGGCCTTGGCCAGAAGGAGGCGGGCGGCGGGGTCCTCCCGGTACCCGAGGGCCCGCTCCAGCGCCTCCCGGGCCTTGACGTAGTCACCCTTGAGGAAATGTTGGGAGCCCAGGGTCACGAGGTGTTCGGGGCCGGGGAAGGGCCCGTGCAGACGGGCGTAGGCCCAGGGGATGACGGGCGCGGACTGGGCCAGGACGATGAAGTTCTCTTTCTCCGTGAGAAGGACGCGGCCGTCCTTCGCAAGGACGGAGACGTCGGCCCGGTAGTAGCCGGGGTTGACGTCCTTCAGCGGGACCGTTCCCGAGACGAGCAGGACGGCCGGGTCCTTGGGATCGGGGACGACCTCCTCCAGCGGGAAGGACGCGGCGCTCTCGTTCGTGTCGAGCGAGACGATGTCGACGTGGAACGAGGGCGGGCCGTCCGGCGCGGGGGCGGCGACGTTCCGGGCCTGGACGAACACCCCCAGCGTCGAGGACGGAGGGAACTCGTTCCTGGCGCCGACGAGATAGTGCTGGCCCCCGAAGGCGAAGGCCTTGAGGTTGTTCCTCTGGGCCTCGGGGACGGCGCTCCGCGCGTAATAGAGGAGCGGCACGCCCAGGCCGGGCCGCGCGGAGTCCTCCGCGGCAGGCACGGTGACGCCCGTCTCGAAGGACGAGAAATCCTTGGCCGTCTTGTTCTTCAGGAGGAAGAGGGCCTTGTAGTCGCCGGGGGCGAGGGCCAGCATGTCCTGGAAGGCGAAGCGCCGGCGCGCGTTGTCGCGGTACTGCCCGGCGGTGAGCTTGAGGGGGATCTCCTCGGTCCTCTCGTGGACCAGCCCGCCCTGCCTGTCCTCGAGCCGCAGGATGAACTCGAAGCTGGCGTAGATCTCGTCGTCGCGGTTGGCGAAGTTCATCTTGTCCGGCTCGATCGCCCAGTGGAGGAAGGGCTGGCCGCCCTCCCGGAACACCCTCAGCTGGAAAGCGCTGGCGACGAAACGGTCGGTGTAGTCGGTCTCGACGTAATCCTTGAAGGACATGTAGGACCGGGCGTAGGCGCTGGAGAACTTCTTCTCGGGCAGGCCGCGGACGGTGGCGATGATGGAATCCGAGGAGAACGAGGCCGCGTCGTAGGGCACTTCGCCGGGCATGTAGCTCCGGGCGGCGTTGGCCAGCTCGGGGCTGACGTCCTTGAGGGTGCTGAGGGCGTTGGCCCGGGTCAGCTGCTGGGCGTTGCCGAGCGCCGGGACGACGAGCTTCTCCGGCCCTTCGACCGTCGGGGAATACAGGCGGAAATCGCCGAGGCCCTCGGGCTGGTAGAAGAGGAGGTAGAAATAGCTCGGCAGGCCGTATTCCTCGGCCCCCTTGTAGAACCACAGCTCGATGGGCCAGACGAAGGACTGGGTGGTGTAGAACGTCCGTTCGAGCGGCGGCCCGAGGAGGACGTAATAGAAGCCCCGGTCGGTCTGGCTGCCGCGCTTGGGCGAAAAGTGGCCGAAAGTCCGGTCGGCGAAGCGGATGCGCTCCTCGTAGTCCTTCTGGAACTCGTTGACCTCGGTGTCCGGCTGGGGGTCGCGCATCCGCCAGAAGAAGCGGGCGAACTTGACCCGGTCGGCGTTGGTCTGGAGCTTGAGGAAGACGCTCCGCTCGAGCTTGGTGAGGATCGGCGAGACGTCCTCGAGCCAGAGAGCCAGCTCGGGCGAGAGCTTTTCGTCCGCGGCCCGGGCCCCCGAAGCGAGGACGAGGAGGACGAGGGCGAGTCCGAAAATCCGTTTCCTGAGGGACGGACGGTTCATTTTTTCCTTCCGCGACTACGATAGCACACGCGGCGGCCCTTTACAAATCGGCCGCCGCCCCCCCTGCGGCGCCCGAAAAAAACGCTTGAAAACGCCCATAATTTTGGATAACATCCAATATTGTGGAGCGGGACCATTTTCAATCCATCGCATCTTATTGAATCAAAATAAAATATGAAGCGGCTGAGTCTGGCATTGAATTTGCTTTGCTTTTGGCCGTCTAAGGAGGTGTCCATCGATTAGGAGCAAAGCCACAACCGGCCCCCCAGCAACGTCCCTTGGAACAGAAAAGGAGGTATCATTGAGAAAGACATTATTCCTCGCGCTGGCGATCAGCCTCCTCCTCGCCCCTGTCGCCTTCTCCCAGTCCCGGGACACCGGCGCCATCCGCGGCATCGTGACGGACGACCAGAACTCCCCGCTGCCGGGCGTCAACGTGACGCTGACGAGCCCGAACCTCATGGGCACGCGGGCCACCGTCACGGACCCCAACGGCGAATTCCGGTTCCCCGCCATCCCTCCCGGTGAGTACAAGATCAGCTTCGAGCTCACGGGCTTCGGGACGGCCGTCCGGGAGAAGATCCGGGTGACCACCACGTCCACCCTGAGCCTGGAAATCGAGATGAAGGCGGCTTCGGTTTCGGAGGAAGTGACGGTCACGGCGGAGTCGCCGACGGTCGACGTCAAGTCGACCGAGACGGCGTCCGTCACGCTGTCGAACGAGATCCTGCGCAACATCCCCTACAACCAGTTCACGGCGGACATCGTCAACCTGGCCCCGGGCGTCACGGGCGACGTCGCCTACGGCGCCTCCCAGAGCACGGGCATCGCCTACACCATGGACGGCGTCAACGTCGCCGACCCCGACGCCGGCTCGGCCTGGGTCTTCTCGGACCACAACATCATCGAGGAGGCCAAGATCATGGGCGTCGGCCTCCCGGCCGAGTACGGGAACTTCACCGGCGTCATCTTCAACCTGGTCACGAAGTCCGGCGGCAACAACTTCTCCGGCCACTTCGAGTTCAACTTCCAGGGCTACCGCGACGATTCGCCGTTCTGGCAGGCCGAGAACGTGGCCAACTACACCGATGAATGGTATAACCTGACCTCGCCCTCGTCGAAGCTGTTCGACATCAACGGGCACCTCGGCGGACCCATCATCAAGGACAAGCTCTGGTTCTACGTCGGCCTCCAGTACTACCGGACCAAGAACCGGCCGACCGGCTTCCCGGAGGACGTCGACTACAAGCAGCCGCGGCTCTTCGCCAAGCTGACCACCCAGCTCTCCCCCTCCCTGAACATGAACGTCATGTTCCAGACGACCAACTACAACGGCATCAACCGCGGGGCCGGGGCCGACGTGGCCCCCGAGGCCACGGTCAACCAGGACTCGCCCGACTGGCTGGTCGGCTTCAGCATGACCAAGATCCTCAGCCCCAAGACCTTCTTCGACATCAAGAGCAACTACTTCGAAGGTCTCTACTACCTGGATCCCGAGGTCGGCCTGGCGCCCTACGCTCACGTCAACCTCAGCCTGCTCGGCGGCTACTGGGAGGACAGCGCCGGCTACTTCTACTACGCCGACCGGGCCCGGTTCGGGACCAACGCCAGCGTGACGCACTACGCCGAGGAGTTCCTCGGCGGCAACCACGAGTTCAAGTTCGGGGCCGAGTTCGAGCGGTCGATGTCCCGGAACCGCTACGCCTACTCCGGCCTCGGCGGCGAGCTGGGCGACAACATCATCTACTACGACTACTACGACTACGGCTACAACGGCCCCTACCTCGCCTACCAGTACACGGGCTACGACAACAACACCCGCTACACCCGCCTCGAAGGGTTCATCCAGGACTCCTGGCAGGTGACGAAGCGGCTCAACGTCAGCGTCGGCCTCCGCTACAGCCGCAACTGGGGCGACGTCAAGTACGGCTCCGGGCCGGTCTACGAAACGAGCCGTCTGGCCCCGCGTCTGGGCTTCACCTTCGACATCCTGGGCGACAAGTCGACCATCTTCAAGGCCCACTACGGCGAGTTCACCGAGGCCATGCTGGCCAGCTACCACGACCGCATGAACCCCGACTCGGCCCACTACTCCGACACGTATTACACGGGCTGGTACTGGTCGCTGAACGCCGAGCGCTGGGTCGAGATGTTCTCGATCCCCTGGGGCGAGGGCTACGAGATGGACCCCAACATCCAGCACCCCTTCATGACCCAGTGGACGGTCGGCATCGAGCGCGAGCTCTTCAAGGACACGTCGTTCGGCGTCTCCTACATCGACCGGACCTGGCACAACATCATCGGCCCGTACGACAGGGCCGGCGTCTACGAGCCCGTCGACTACACCTTCAGCGACCCGCTCCTCAGCTGGACGGGGACGCTCTATGAGAGGACCATGCAGACGGTCGAGCTGACCGACTGGATCATCACCAACCTCAGCACGGCCTACCCGTACGTCGCGCAGGACCCCTACCGCAAGTACAAGGGCGTCGAGTTCCTCTTCAACAAGCGCTTCTCCAACCGCTGGCAGCTGCTGGCCTCCTACGTCTACTCGAAGGCCACGGGCAACGTCGACAACGGGTTCGCCGACGACATCGGCTACGGCGGCGACCGGTACGATCCCAACTACTGGATCAACGCCGACGGGAAGTCGACCTTCGACCCGACCCACATGCTCAAGCTCCAGGGCAGCTACATCCTGCCGCTCGACATCAGCTTCAACGCCTACTTCCGGGCCATCTCGGGCAACAACTGGACGCCCCGGATCCGGACCGGGCAGTACAACCAGGGCCGGATCACGTTCTTCGCCGCGCCGCGGGGCTCCGAGGAATACGACATGATGAAGATCCTCGACCTCCGGCTGGAGAAGATCTTCACCCTGGCCAAGAAGTACCGCCTGGGGGTCATGGTCGACGTCTTCAACGTCTTCAACGCCGATACGATCACATCCTGGGGCACCCGGGTCAACTACGACTGGTGGGATCCTTCGGACTTCCCCGAAGAGCCCGATCCCGAAGCGTATCCGTCCGTGTACCCCACGTCTTCGGACGGACACAACCTGCTGAGCATCACCCGTCCGCGGCAGGCCCGCGTCGGCCTCCGCCTCATCTTCTAAGCTCCAGCTCCACGCACACGCTCGAGAGGGCGGCGGGACGTTCCCGCCGCCCTCTTTTTTT
>CAZFBC010000077.1:0-10888 GCA_964517245.1 uncultured Eubacteriales bacterium
ACATTCCCGACGACCAGGCCGAGAAGCTGACCACGGTCGGAAAGGCCATCGACTACATCGTGGGGAACGCGAAATAGCCGCGACCCCGCCCCATCGCTCAGGAACGTCCGACCCATGACAAGGGATCGCGCTCCCGAGCGCCGGGTCGTCGTGACGGGCATCGGGCTCGTCTCGCCGCTCGGCGTCGGCACGGACAGGAACTGGCAGGCCCTTCTCCGCGGCGAGAGCGGCATCGCCGGCCTGACCCGCTTCGACGCCAGCCGCTACTCGACCCGCATCGGCGGCGAGGTCAAGGACTTCGACCCCCTCGTCTTCATCGACCGCAAGGAGGTCCGCAAGATGGACCTCTTCACGCGCTTCGCCATGGCCGCGGCGGAGCTGGCCGTGGCCGACTCCGGCGTCGACCGGGCCGATCTCCGGAGCGACCGCGCCGGGACCTACGTCGGCTCGGGGATCGGCGGGATGGGCTCCATCGAGGAGAACCACAAGATCCTCCTCGAGAAGGGGCCCGACCGCGTGTCTCCCTTCTTCCTCGTCCAGGCCATCATCAACGAGGCCTCCGGCCAAGTCTCCATCCGCTACGGCACCAAGGGCCCCAACCACGCCAACGCCACGGCCTGCAGCACCGGCACGCACGCGGTGGGCGACTCCTTCCGGATGATCGCCCGCGGCGACGCCGACATCATGATCGCCGGCGGGGCCGAGGCGCCCCTGACGCCGCTCGGGCTGGCCGGGTTCACCGCGATCAAGGCCATCTCGGAGCGGAACGACGAGCCGGCCCGGGCCTCCCGCCCGTTCGACGCCAAGCGCGACGGGTTCGTCATGGGCGAGGGCGCGGGCATCCTCGTCCTCGAGGAGCTCGGCCGGGCCCTGCGGCGCGACGCCCGCGTCTACGCCGAGATCGTCGGCTACGGGATGACGAGCGACGCCTACCACGTCGCGGCCCCCGCCCCCGACGGCGACGGCGCGGCCCGGGTCATGCTCCGGGCCATCGAGGACGCCGGGCTGCGGCCGGAGGACGTCCAGTACATCAACGCCCACGGCACCTCGACCCCGTTCAACGACAAGACCGAGACCCTGGCCGTCAAGAACGTCTTCGGGGCCCACGCCGCGCGGCTGGCCGTCAACTCGACCAAGTCCATGACCGGCCACCTGCTCGGCGCGGCCGGCGGCCTCGAGGCCGGGATCACGGCCCTCGTCCTCTTCCACCAGGCCATGCCGCCGACCATCAACTACGAATATCCCGACCCCGACTGCGATCTCGACTACGTTCCGAACGTCTCCCGGAAGGCCGAGATCGTCCACGGCCTCAGCAATTCGTTCGGCTTCGGCGGGACCAACGGCGCGCTCGTCCTCGCGAGATTCGAGCGGCCATGAGCCGGGCGGGCGGGTCCCGCCGCGTCCAGAGGAGGAACCACGGATGAACATTCTCGTCTTCGTCAAGCGGGTGCCCGACACGGAATCCCGCATACGCGTCCAGCGCGAGACGCGCGCGATCGCCGAGGACGGGCTGAACTTCGTCGTCAGCCCCTACGACGAATACGCCGTCGAGGAAGCCCTGCGTCTCAAGGAGGCCAAGGGGGGCACGGTCCGCGTCGTGACCGTCGGGCCCGGCGAAGCGGCCGCCGTCCTGCGCAAAAGCCTGGCCATGGGGGCGGACGAGGCGTTCCTGGTCCAGGACGGGTCGCCGGAGACCTACGACGGCCTCCGGACGGCCCGCATCCTGGCCCGGGCGGTCGAGCGCAAGTTCGCCGGGGCGGACCTCCTCCTCTTCGGCAAGCAGTCGGTCGGCGCCGACAACAGCCAGGTGCCGGCCATGACCGCCGAGCTGCTCGGCCTGCCCCAGGCCACCGTCGTCACCCGGCTCGAGGTCGGGGACGGCGCGGCCACCGCCTTCCGGGAGATCGAGGGGGGGACCGAGAAGGTCGTCCTGACGCTCCCGGCCGTGGTCACCGCCCAGAAGGGATTGAACGAGCCCCGCTACGAGACGCTGAGGGGCATCATGGCGGCCAAGAAGAAGGAGATCCCCGTCGTCACGCTCGAAGAGCTCGGTTTCGGCCCGGACGAGCCGGCCTCCCGGCTCGAGATCACGGGCCTCGACGTGCCGGCGCCGAGAAAGGCCGGCCGGGTCCTCCAGGGCGAGCCGGCCGAAACGGCCCGCGAGCTCGTCCGGATCCTCCGGGACGAAGCCAAGGTCATCTAGGACGGAAGCAAGGAGAGAGCCCATGATCGCCGTTTTTCTCGAAGTGCGGGACGGGAAGATCAAGAAGAGCTCGCTCGAGACCCTCTCCGAGGCCGGGCGCCGGGCCGCCGAGCTCGGCCTGGACGCGGCCGCGGTCCTGGTCGGCGCGGCCGTGGCCGACCTGGCGCCGGGCGCGTTCGCTCTCGGCGCGGCCCGGGTCTACGCCCTGGAGAGCCCGGCGCTCGCGGACTATTCGTCGCAGGCCTACGCCGCGGCGCTGGCCGCGTTCGCCGGCGAGGCCAAGCCGGCCGCCCTCTTTTTCGCCGCCACGGCCATGGGTCGGGACCTGGCGCCGCGGGTCGCGGCCAGGCTGGACGCCGGCCTGGCCTCGGACTGCACGAAGGTCGCCGTCAGGGACGGCGGGCTCGAGTTCACCCGGCCGGTCTACGCCGGCAAGGCCCTCCTGTCCTTCCGGCTGAGGTCCTCGCCGGCGCTGGCCACGCTCCGGCCGAACGTCTTCCCGCTCGCCGAGGCCGTCCCCGCCGCCGGGGAGGTCGTCAGGACGGAGGTCGCGGTCCCCGCCGGGGCCGCCGGGGGCCGCGTGGTCGAGGTCCTCAAGGAAGAGAGCGCCGAGCTCGACGTCACCGAGGCGGACGTGGTGGTCTCGGGCGGACGGGGCCTCAAGGGGCCGGAGAACTTCGCCCTTCTCCGCGACCTGGCCGCCGTCTTTCCCCGGGCCGCCGTGGGGGCCTCGCGCTCGGCCGTCGACTCGGGCTGGATCGGCCACGCCCACCAGGTCGGGCAGACCGGGAAGACCGTCTCGCCCAACCTCTACGTGGCCGTCGGCATCTCCGGGGCCATCCAGCACATGGCCGGGATGTCGTCCTCGAAAGTCATCGTGGCCGTCAACAAGGACCCCGAAGCGCCCATCTTCAAGGCGGCCGATTACGGCATCGTCGGCGACCTTTTCGAGGTCGTGCCGAAGCTCGCCGAGGAGCTCAAGAAGATCATAGCGGATTGATCCTCGCCGCCTCGCGGGGCCGGAACGGGGCTCCTTCTCGGCTGTGCTCGGGTATCGCCCCTTGCCCCCGCACCCCGGAAACCTTCTTATGCGGTTTCCCCCGCCTTCGGCGGGTCCCCCTTCCCGCACGGGGGCTTGGGACGATAACCCTCGCCGCCTCGCGGAGCCTCGTACGAAGGCGAGCCGGCTACTTGGAAGGATCCCCGGCCGAACCGCCCGAGATGTCGAGCAGCAGGCGGTTCGTCGCCGAGCGCGTCTCCCCCACGCTGGTGACGAAGATGGCCGGGTTGTCCATGACCGGGCACTTGTTCTCGCAGATGCCGCAGCCCGTGCACAGCTCGACGTCGACGACGGGCGCCTTCTGGACGGCGACGGAGCCGTCCGGGAGCGCCGTCTCGACGTCGACGAGCTGGATGGCCTTGGGCGAGACGGGGCAGTGCTCCTCGCAGACGATGCAGGGCTTGCCCAGCACGTAGGGGATGCAGCGGCTCCTGTTGACCCAGGCCGTGCCCATCTTGACCTCGTTCTTCTCCTCGATCGTCAGCTTCCCGATCGCCCCGGTCGGGCAGACCTGGGTGCAAAGCGAGCAGTAGTATTCGCAGTAGCCGATCTTGGGGACGAGCACGGGCGTGTAGAGGCCCTCGGGCCCGGCCTCGGTCAGGGCGGGCTGGAGCCCGCCCGTCGGGCAGGCTCGCATGCACTGGCCGCACTTGACGCACTTGGCCAGGAACTTGTCCTCGGCCAGGGAGCCCGGCGGCCGGATGAGCTTGAGCGAGGCCCGCTTGCGGAAGGGCGTCAGCCGGAAGAAGGGGACGGCGACGACGCCGAGGAAGGCCGTCAGGAGGAGCTTCCGGCGCGACAGGTCGACGTTGGACACGTTGGTCAGCTTCTCCGGCTTCGCCGACAGCCGGAACCGGATCGCCCCGGTCGGGCAGATCGAGGCGCAGTTCTGGCAGTAGACGCACTCGCCGCTCTTCCACTTGTCGTTCGGATAGGGGTTGGCCTGGGTCTCGCAGTGCTGGGTGCAGAGCCCGCACTTGATGCACGCGGCCTCGTCGATCTCGAGCTTGAGCAGGTTCCAGCGGCTGAGGAGGCCGAGAAGCGCTCCCGTCGGGCAGAGGTAACGGCACCAGAAGCGCTCCTTGCGGGCGTTGAGGGCCACGGCGCCGAGCAGGATGAGGCCGACCGAGAAGCCCTGGACGAAGGTCGTGTTGACGGTCCAGTTCTGAAGGGCCTGGGAGATCGGCCGGGCCAGCCCGGTCGCGCCCAGCCCGTAGAGGACCCCGTTGAGGCCGGACAGGGCCAGGGCCAGCGAGGGCAGCACGGCCACGGACAGGGACCGGGTCAGGAAGGAGAGCGGGTCGAGGTAGCCGGCCAGGTCGAGCCCGAACAGGGCGGCGGCCAGGACGGCGACGAGGATGTAGTACTTCGGGGCCAGGCTGGCCGTCTCCTCGCGCGGCGGCCTGAGCATCTTCCAGCGCTTGAAGAGGAACGACGAGAACTGGTGGACGGCGCCGAGGGGGCAGACCCAGCCGCAGAAGACGCGCCCGAAGAGGACGGTCGCGGCGACCGTGACGAGCGAGTAGGCGAAATAGGCGAAGACCAGCCGCGCCGAGACGGCGGTGACGAGGCCGAGGAGCGGGTCGAAGTGGAAGAAGCGCTGGACGGTGGAGCCGATGTAGTCCTCGCCGGTGTAGTGGGCGCCGAGCAGGAGGCGCAGGAAGAGGCCGAAGAAGGCCGCCTGGCTGGCGATCCGCAGGAGCTCGAGGGCCCGGTATTTCCTAGATCGTCCTTTTTTCAATGAGCACCTTCCCGAGGTCGGTCTCGCCGAGCCCGCGCTCGCGGGCCAGGCCGAGGTAGGGCAGCTCGGCCGGGGCGACGCCGAAGAGCGAGGCGGCCACGACGTCCACGGCGACCGGGTCCGTGCCGGCCACCACGGTCTTCCGCAGCTCGGTGTCCGAGATCCGGCCGCCCTGCGGCCCGTTGCGGACGAGGATGCGGTAGGCGTCGAGCACGGTCAGCCGGGGCTTGAAGAAGGCGGCCAGGTCGACCACGGCCTTGTCGAGGTCCTGGTGGAACTGGTTGCGGGCGCCGCCGACCGCCCCGAGCCAGTTCTTGCCGCCCAGGGTCAGGCGGCAGAGGTTGTGGTGCTTGGCGATGGGGACGTTGATGACCGCGTCGGCCTCGACGACGTCGAGGAGGACCTCCCACTCCTTGAGCCAGTCCCCCTTGAGGGCCATCTTCTTCACCCGGTGGTCGTCGACGAAGAGCATGTCCCCGCCGGCCTGCCGGACGGCCTCCTGGATGCCCGAGCGGACGTAGCAGCGCTTGGCCTGGTTGGTCGTGTTGTCGATGACGATCGCTTTCCTGGCCCCGGCGTCGAGGACGAGCTCGACCACGGCCCGGACGATCTCGGGGTTCGTGCAGGCGGCCATCTCGGGCGTCCGGTCCCAGCCGATGTTCGGCTTGACGACGACCCGGTCGCCCCGGCCGACGAACTTGCCCATGCCGCCGAGGGCGGCGATGGCCTCCCTCGCGAGGGCGGCGGGCGAATCGCCTTCGACCACGGCGAGCGCCGGGACCGGCGCGGCGGCGGCCGCCGGCCGGGCGAACGCCCGGGGGCCGAAGCGCAGGGCCAGCCCCGCGGCGGCCGCGTCCTTGATGAAATCGCGTCTCTTCATGGCTGTCATCCTTTCCCGAGGGAGCGTACGTACTCCATGATGCCGTCGTAGATGCCCCGCGCGGCGAGCTCGCGGTACTTCGGCGTCTTGAGCTTGGCCTCTTCGCGGGCGTTGCTGAGGTGGGAGATCTCGACCAGCACCGAGGGCATCTCGCCCCCGATGAGGACCCAGAACGGCCCGCCCTTGACGCCCAGGCTCCTGATGTCGGGCAGGTCCTTGGCCAGGGACCGGACCAGGTTCCGCTGGATCTTCTCGGCCAGCTCGCGCGATTCCTGGATCTTGCTGTTCTGGACGATCTTCTGGAGGATGGTCTTCATCTCGCCGATGTTCTTGGTCGAGGTGGCGTTCTCGGCGGCGGCCAGCTCGATGACCGAGGGGTCGGGGCTGACGTTGAGGTAGAAGGTCTCGACGCCGCCGCGTTTCCTGTCGCGGTGGGCGTTGGTGTGGATGGACACGAACAGGTCGGCCCGCCTCTGGTTGGCGATGACCGTCCGGTCCTCGAGGCCGACGTCGACGTCCGACTCGCGGGTCAGCACGGCGTCGATGCCGCCCTCCTCCCGAAGCATCTTCCGGAGGGCCAGGGCGACGGCCAGGTTGATCTCCTTCTCCTTGAGACCGCTCCGGCCGACCGTGCCCGGCCGGGGCCCGCCGTGCCCCGGGTCGATGACCACCGACCGGACGCCCAGGCCGAGCTGGCGGGCGAGCGATGTCCCGTTGGCGGCGGCCCCGCCGGGCGCCCCGGCCGGCTTCGGCTCGGGCCGCGGCCTGTCCCCCGGGGCGCCCGGCGTTCCCGCCGAAGCCCCCGACGTGTCGTGGGGATAGACGTCGATGACCAGCCGGAACGGGTCGAAGAGGTGGTAGACCCGGTAGGACTGGACCCGGGAGAAATCGACGTCGACGACCAGCCTGACCGTCGACGGCGTCTTCTGCGAGATGCGGATCTGGCTGACGTATTCCGCCCGGATCGGATAGGACTGGCCCTGGAGGATGGGGTTGAGCTTGGCCTGGAGCACGTCGACGTAGATGCGGCCCGGGTCGCGGAGCTCGCCGAAGGTGTACTCGCGGAGCTTGCCGATGTCGAGGACGACGCGGGTGAAGTTCGGGTGGGTGAAGTTGCGGAGGTTGACGATCTCGATCCGGGGGTCGTCCTGCCTCCCGGCCGCCGTCGAGAGAAGGACCGCCAGAAGGAGGAGGGAGAGGCCGGTCCGCGCGAATTTCAACTCGCCCCAATTTTATATGACCCGGCCGGGCTTGTCCACCTTCGCGCCGGCCCCCGCCTCCGGCCGTTAGGCCTCGGGGGTCGCCTCCGCTCGCTGCGGTGATTCTTCACGGCTTCCCGGTCCGGAGCTGATGGGAGGAGGCCGCATCTCCGTCCCGTGAAGCCTAAATCACCGCTTGATGCTCGCTCCGGCGACACCCCTCGGCCCACGCCCGGCGTTCTGGCCGGCGTGAAAAAACACCGCAGCGAGCGGAGAGGATAGCCGAGGGCCCCAGGCGGCCGCTTCAAGCGCCGTATTTCTGCAGCTTGAGGGCGTGGGCCAGCATGAGAGGCATGGCCGAGAGGGAGGGGAAGCGGCCGAGCATGCCCTTGGCGCAGGCCCGCTCGGTGAAGGCGGCCACGTCGTCGACGCCGGCCGTGGGCGAGACGAGCAGGAACGGGTTGGGGTGCCAGGAGTGGCCCTTGAGGGCGGCCGGGGTCGAGTGGTCCGAGGTGACGACGAGGACGTCCGGCCTGAGGGCCGCGAGGCGCGGGAGGAACGGGTCGAGGGCCTCGATCGCCGCGACCTTGGCGTCGAACTTGCCGTCCTCGCCCGCCGAGTCGGTCTTCTTGTAGTGGACGTAGAAGAAGTCGTGGGAATCCCAGTTCTTTTCGAGGGCGTCGAAGAGGCCGGCCGTCTCGCCGCCCACATCCACGACCGTCATGCCCAGCAGCCTGGCCAGGCCCTTGTACATGGGGTAATTGGCGACGGCCGCGGGGCGGAGCTTGAACAGCTCCTGCATGGTCGGGATGGCCGGGAACTTGGAGAAGCCGCGGAGGAGGGCGGCGTTGGCCTTGGGCTCGGCCCGCAGGACCTCGGCGATGTCGCCGAGGAAGCGGTTGACGAGGGACGACGCCTTGGCCGCCTCGGGCCTGACCGGGGTCGTCGGGACAGGGGGCTGGCCGTCCTTCTGGGGGTCGGCGTCGGTCAGCGCGTCGGACAGGCCCTCGGCCGTGAAGCGGGCCACGAAGCGGTGCTCCTTGCCCGGAAAGACCCGGACCTCGACCTCCTCGCGCTTCGGCAGACGGCCGTTGAGGATCTCGCAGATGCGGACGTTCTCTTCGGTCGGGATCCGGCCGGCCCGCCGGTCGGCGACGAGGCCGTCCCGGACCGTGGCGAAATTGCCGCGGGCGACGAGGTCGTCGCGGCCGACCTCGACCCCCGAGCCCAGGGCCTCGAGGATGCCGCGCCCGAGCCGGTGCTCGAGCGGGTCGTAGCCGAAGAGGGCGAGGTGGGCCGGGCCGCTGCCCGGCGTGATGCCCATCAGGACCGGGTCGGTGACGCCGCAGACCGCCTGCCGGGCCAGGGCGTCGAGGTTCGGCTTGCGGGCCGCCTCGAGCTCCGTCCGCCCGCCGACGGGCAGGCCGCCGACGCCGTCCATGACGAGCAGGACGATCTTGCTCTCGGTCTGTTGGCTTAATTCCCGGGCCAGGTCTTCCCATGCCATGGTCGCTCTCTCCTTGTCCGAACCCACCGTATTCTAGCACAAACGGCGGGCCCTGCGACGGCCTCCGGGCGGAATTGAAAGTCCGGGCGGGCTCTGATAGAATCGCACCATGCAGAAAGTCCTCATCCTCGATTTCGGGTCGCAGTACACCCAGCTCATCGCCCGGAAGATCCGCGAGCTGGGCGTCTACTCCGAGATCCTGCCGTTCTCGACACCGCTCGCCGACGTCCGCAAGGCGGGGCCGTCGGCCATCGTCCTCTCCGGCGGGCCGCAGAGCGTCTACGGGAAGGGCGCCCCCCATCCGGACAAGGGGGTCTTCGGCCTCGGCGTCCCGATGCTGGGCATCTGCTACGGCGTCCAGCTCATGGCCTACTTCCTCGGCGGCGAGGTCATCCCCTCGAAGGACCGCGAATACGGCTTCGCCGCCCTCCGGGTCCTTGACCGCTCGGGGCTCCTGGCCGGGGTCAAGGACAAGTCCCAGGTCTGGATGAGCCACGGCGACCGGCTCGAGCGGGTCCCGCCCGGCTTCCGCCTGACCGGGAGCACAGTCAACACCCGGGCCGCCGCGATCGAGGACCGCGGCCGCAGGTTCTTCGGCGTCCAGTTCCACCCCGAGGTCATCCACACCAAGGAGGGCCTGAAGGTCCTGCAGAACTTCCTCTTCCGCCAGGCCGGCCTCCGGGCCGACTGGACGATCTCCTCCTTCGTCGGGCGCAAGGTCCGGGAGATCCGAGAGAGGGTCGGCGACGGCAGGGTCATCTGCGGCCTCTCCGGCGGCGTCGACTCGCTCGTCACCTCGCTCATCATCCACAAGGCCGTCGGCAGGAAGCTGACCTGCATCTTCATCGACAACGGCCTTCTCCGCAAGGGCCAGTACGAGGCCCTGATGGAGGCCTTCCGCCACAAGTTCTCCCTCAAGGTCATCGGCATCGACGCCTCGGACATGTTCCTGGAGAAGCTCCGCGGCGTCGTCTCGCCCGAGCGCAAGCGCAAGACCATCGGCCGGCTGTTCATCCACCTGTTCGAGCGGGAGGCCATGCGCCTCGGCGGCGCCGCGTTCCTGGCCCAGGGGACGATCTACCCCGACGTCATCGAGTCCAACCCGGTCAAGGGGCCCTCGTCGGTCATCAAGTCGCACCACAACGTGGGCGGTCTGCCGAAGGGCCTGCGGTTCCAGCTGGTCGCGCCGCTCCGGGAGATCTTCAAGGACGAGGTCCGGGCCCTGGCCCTCGAGCTCGGCGTCGACGCCGACTTCATCCACCAGCACCCCTTCCCCGGCCCGGGCCTGGCCGTCCGTCTGATCGGGGCGGTCGAGCGGGACAGCCTGGAGATCCTGCGGGCCGCCGACGACATCGTCCTCCAGGAGGTCCAGAGGGCGGGCATCTACAAGAAGCTGTGGCAGGCCTTCGCCGTCCTCCTGCCCGTGCGCTCGGTCGGGGTCATGGGCGACCAGAGGACGTACCACCGGGTCGTCGTCGTCCGGCTCGTCCAGAGCACCGACGGCATGACGGCCAACTGGTACCCGGCGCCGGCCAAGCTCATGGCCGCCATATCGACGCGCATCGTCAACGAGGTCCGGGGCGTCAACCGGGTCGTCTACGACGTGACGACCAAGCCGCCCGGGACGATCGAGTGGGAATAGTGTGTTCGTTCACCTGCACAACCATTCGGAGTACAGCGTCCTCGACGGCTGCCTGAAGGTCGAGGCCCTCGTCGCGGCGGCCTACGAGAACAACATGCCGGCCGTGGCCATCACCGACCACGGCAACATCTTCGGCGCCGTCCAGTTCTTCAAGAAGGCCAAGGCCCGCGGGGTCAAGCCCATCCTCGGCTGCGAGGTCTACGTCGCCCCCCAGAGCCGCTTCGACAAGAAGCCGGGCGGGGCCGACGACGTCCATCACTTCCATCTCATCCTCCTCGTCAAGGACGACGAGGGCTACCGGAACCTCTGCCGGCTCATCACCGCCAGCTACCTCGAGGGCTTCTATTACCGCCCCCGGATCGACAAGGAGCTCCTGGCCGCGCACGCCGGGGGGCTCATCGGCCTCTCGGCCTGCCTCAAGGGGGAGGTCGCGACCTGGCTCGCCCGCGGCCTGCCCGAGAAAGCCGAAGCGGCGGCCCGGGAGTACGCGGCGCTCTTCGCGCCCGGGGACTTCGGCATCGAGCTCATGGACCACGGCCTCCCCGAGCAGAAGGCGCTCAACCCCCAGCTCGTGGCGATCGCCCGCAAGCTCGACCTGCCCCTCGTGGCCACGAACGACATCCACTTCGCCCGCCGCGAGGACGCCGAGAGCCAGG